>JBDTMD010000287.1:0-3807 GCA_039934435.1 Burkholderiales bacterium | reverse complement strand
CTTGAGCGAGCGCGTTCATGGCGCCGCGCTCTTCGTCACCCGGCCGCCCGCCGCGGGCAGCGTCAAGGTGCCGGCGCCGGGCAGTCCGACCGGCAATCCGGCGATGCCGCGTTGCAGTCCGGGCTCGAGCCGCACCGGCAGTCGATGCAGCGCGTTGCCCAGGCGCAGTTCCGCCGTGTCGCCGGCGCGAAGGTCGAGTTCCGCGGCGTCGTCGGCATTGAGCGCCAGATAGGGCCGCGCGGCGAGTTCTGCGATACCGGGCGAGAGCACGCTCAGTTCATCGCTGCCGAAGATGTGATGCAGTGGCACGACGAGCCAGGAATCGCTGTGCCGCACGAAGGCTGATGGCGGCGGGCCGCGATAAGTTGCGTTCGCGGCGCCGCCGGACTCGATCAGCCGTACGCCGGCGTCGCCACCGCGCAGCGCGCCGCCGACCTCCTGCTGGAACTTGTTGAGCGACTGGATCGAGTTCCAGCCCGGTGCCCAGAAGCGCGGGATCAATGCCGCCGGGGGCTGGCCGGAATAACCCTCCATCGAGAACGCCAGCGCCGAATCCGGGTCGGCAGGCGGCTGCGGGTCGAAGACGCTGACGTTGGCATGCATGGCTGTCTTGCCGCTGTACCGGTGCGGTTCGCGCGGTATCTTCTGGTCAGCGATGCGGAAGCCGGCGGGCGGTGCAGCCTGCACGATGGCGGCGAACTGCGGCAACGCCGCGGCGCAGGCAGCGATCATCTCGTCGAGGCTGCGCGCGGTGCCGCCCCGGCCGGCCGCGGCCGCCATGGCCTCGACCCAGCGCCAGCTCTCCCGGATCTCGCCATTGGGGACAAATACCTGGAAGTAGCGTTGCGCCCGGCCTTCGTGGTTGACCAGCGTGCCGTCGCCCTCGGCGAAGGTGGCCGCCGGGAGCACGACATCAGCCTTTTCCCCGCTCGCGTGTGCCAGGTGGTCGATCACGACGATGTGCCGGGCCGTGGCCAGGAAGGCGTCGACGGCGGCGGCATCGGCACGCCGATAGAGGTCGTTTTCGAGGATGACGACGTTTTCGGCGGCACCGCTGCGCACAGCATCGAACGCCGCCTCGAGGCTCGCACCGCCGAGCAGCGCGGCCCCCAGGCTGTTGCATTCGGCGACGGCGAAGGCAAGCGCCGCAGGCCGGCCGCACTTGATGAGTGCCTGCGCGACGTTGGCGGCGGCATCGATGACCGCGGCATCGCCGCAGCCGCTGCCCGAGAGCACCAGCGGGCGCTCGGCGGTGCGTAGCGCGGATGCGATGGCCGCGGCCAGCGCGCGCATCTCGTCCGAGAGCCCGGCGACCGCCGGCGCATCGGCATCCAGCGCGTTGGCAACCGCATGGCCGAGTCGCGCCAGGTCCGCCGGCGCCCCACGAAAAATGTCCGTCGCAATGTCGTCGAGCCGTGTGGCGCTCATGCTGGCGATGAACAGCGGCCCGTGCCGCTTCTGTATCGCTTCGCGCACGGCATGATCGTCCCAGCTCGGAATGTGCAGCTTTTCGATGGCACGCTGCGGTTGCTGGCGCACCGCCTGGCGCAGCGCCAGCGCCATCATCGGCGCGGTGTTCGAGACGTCCTCGCCGAGTATCAGCACCGCGTCGGCCTGGCCGATCTCCCCAAGCGACGGCGTTCGCGCGGGCCCGTCGCGCAGGATGTCGAGCACGCGCGCCAAAAGCCCCGCCTCGTGCGCGGCGACGCCGCTGTGGAAACGCTCCGCGCCGACCAGCGTACGCAGCGCGAAATTGGCTTCGAGCGAAGCGCGCGGCGAGCCGATGCCGATCATCCTGGCATTGCTGCCCAGCAGGGAGCCCAGATGCTGCAGCACCTGGTCCGCAGCGGCGCCTTGCAGCGGCGCATCGCGCCGTGGCCGCAGCATGCACTGGCGCAGCCTGCGCTCGCTATTGACGAACTCGTAGCCGTAACGGCCGCGATCGCAAAGGAAGTAGCCGTTGACCTCGAAGTTGTAGCGGTTGCGGATGCGCCTCAGAAGGCCGTAGCGCTCGCCGGGGATCGTGTTGCAGCCGACGCTGCAGTGGACGCAGATCGACGGTGCGGTCTGCAGATCCCACTTGCGTGAATAGTGCCGCTTCAGGCTCTTGTCGGTGAACACGCCGGTCGGGCAGACCTCGACCAGATTGCCGCTGAATTCGCTCTCCAGGGTGCCGTCGCGGTCGCGGCCGAAGTAGACGTTGTCGCGCAGCACCAGTGCATCGAAGTCCCGGCCGCCGGCATAGTCGCGGTAGAAGCGCGTGCAACGGTAGCACTGGATGCAGCGGTTCATCTCGTGGTTGACGAGCGGCCCGAGGTCCTGGTTGTGGAAGGTGCGCTTCAACCCGCGGTAGCGCCGGTAGACGTGGCCGGTCATCACCGTCATGTCCTGCAGATGGCATTCGCCGCCCTCGTCGCAGACCGGGCAGTCGTGCGGGTGGTTGACCATCATCCATTCGGTGATGCTCTGGCGGAACTCGTGCGCCTCGGTGTCGGTTATCGAGATGCGCGTGCCGTCCCTGGCGGCAACCATGCAAGCCATGACGATCTTGCCCCTGGTGTCATGCTCATCCTTGAATTGCTTGACCGCACACTGCCTGCAGGCGCCGACCGAGCCCATCGCCGGGTGCCAGCAGAAGTAAGGCAGATCGAATCCCAGCGTCAGGCACTGCTGCAACAGGTTCTGCCGATCGTCGACCGCGTAGGGCTGGTTGTCGATGTGGATCGTCGCCATGGCTATTTCCAGGCGCAGCGCCGCTCGCGCACGTGGCGCTCGAAATCGTCGCGGAAGTGCTCGATTGCACTGTGCAGTGGCTCGGCAGCGCCCGGCGCGAGCGCGCAGTAGGTATGGCCGGGTGCCAGCAACCGCGCATGCTGCAGCAGGCGCTCGAGGCTCGCGTCGTCACCGCGACCGTCTTCGAGGTCCTGCAGGATCTGCTCGATCCACGACAACCCGGCCCAACACGGCGTGCACCAGCCGCAGGATTCCTGCGCGAAGAAGTGTTCGAGATTGAGCACCATGCCGACCGGGCAGGTGCGATCGTCGAGCACGATCATCGTGCCGGTGCCCAGCCGGCTGCCGACTTTCTGCACCGAATCGAAACCCATCGCGACATCGAGGTGCTCTTCGGTGACGAATTCGGTCGAGGCACCACCCGGCAACGCGCCGCGAAAGCGGTAGCCTTCCTGCATGCCGCCGGCGTGCTCTTCGAGCAACTCGCGCATCGAGGTGCCCATCGGCAGTTCCCACAACCCCGGAGTTTTGACGCGACCGCTCGCGCCGTAGAGCTTGGTGCCGGCGTCGCTGCCCGGACTCAAACCCTTGAACCACTCGGCGCCGCGGTTGACGATGTGCGGCACGTTGCACAAGGTCTCGACGTTGTTGACGACGGTGGGCTTTCCCCACAAGCCACTGACTTGCGGATAGGGCGGCTTGGAGCGCGGGTTGGCGCGCTTGCCTTCGAGCGCGTTCAACAGCGCGGTTTCCTCGCCACACATATAGCGCCCGGCGCTGATGTGCAGGTGGAGCTCGAGCCCCCAGCCCGAACCGAGGATGTTGGCCCCGAGGTAGCCGTGGGCATAGGCCTCGGCGATCGCCTGCTCCAGCCGGCGCGCGGCAAGCTGGTAGGCCCAGCGCAGGAAGATGTACGCGACATCGGCCTGTATCGCCCAGGCACTGAGGATCATGCCTTCGAGCAGCTGGTGCGGATCGCCTTCGAGCAGCAGCCGGTCCTTGAAGGTGCCGGGCTCCATCTCGTCGGCGTTGCAGACCAGGTACTTCGGGTGCGGTGCGGCGTCACCCATCGGC
>JBDTMD010000286.1:0-3808 GCA_039934435.1 Burkholderiales bacterium | reverse complement strand
CACCCAATATCGGCAGCGACTGGCCGCTGTCCGGCAAGTTCGGCGCCGGCGCCGCCGAGGCGCGCGAGATCATCGCCGGCGCCGCCAAGCTGGGCGCGGATCTGGCGGGCGTGACTTTCCACGCCGGATCGCAATGCCGCAACCCCGAGAACTGGCGCGTCGGCATCGAGAAGGCGCGCACCCTGTTCGACGCCATGGCCAAGGCGGGGCTCAAGCCGCGCCTGCTGGATATCGGCGGCGGCTTTCCCGTGCGCCACGTGAAACCCATTCCGTCGATCGAGGTGATCGGCGCCGTCGTCAACGAGGCGCTGCGGGCGTTTCCCGAGGACGTGCAGGTGATTGCGGAGCCGGGCCGCTACCTGGTTTCCGACGCCGGCTATTTCGTCTGCCGCGTGCTCGGCAGCGCCATGCGCGCCGGCAAGCGCTGGATACACTGGGACGCGGGATTGTTCGGCGGCGTGATAGAAACCACGGAGGGCCTCAAGTACAAGATCCGCACCGATCGCTCGGGCCCGGACATCGCCTGGAACGTGGCCGGACCGACCTGCGACTCGGTCGACGTGGTGATGCGCGACGAGCCGCTGCCGTCCGACCTGCAGGAAGGCGATTTCATCTACATCCGCAATGCGGGCGCCTACACGACCGCCTACGCCAGCGGATTCAACGGCTTTCCGCTGCCCGAGGTCAGGGTTTTCGAGTCGCGCGCCCGTTCGTAGAGCACGAAGTCGAAGCGCAGGCCGTCGGTGGCCAGCTGTGGTTTTCTCTGCGTTTCGCGCCAGTCCGCGCGCTCGAACTCCGGAAAGCGTGTATCGCCGGCATAGTCGCGGCGAATCTCCGTGATCACCATGGCGTCGGCGACGGGCAGCGCGGCGGCATAGAGCTCGCTGCCGCCGATGACGAAGGCGAGTGGCTCGCCCGAGCATAGCGCCATTGCCGCGTCCAGCGAGGCGGCGACATGCGCGCCGGGCGCGTCGTAGCCGCGGGTTCGCGTGACGACGACGTTTTCGCGCCCCGGCAGCGCCTTGCCGAGGGATTCCCAAGTCTTGCGTCCCATGATGACCGGGTGGCCGAGCGTCAGCTCCTTGAAGTGGCGCAGGTCTTCGGGCAGGCGCCAGGGCAACTTGCCGGCGGCGCCGATGACGCCATTGGCGGCCACGGCGGCGACCAGGTAAACGCGCGTGCCGCCGACGTGTGACATTGGGCTCGTCCTGACGATGTTTTACGTGAGATTATAGAGTCATGGCACCTCAGGAGAGCTCCCCGAGGCCGGCCCTGCGGTATCCGCGTTCCTTCCTCGGATTGCTCGTTACCGGCTTCTTGTTGGTGGCGCTGCCGCTTGCCGGCGCGCTGCTGTACTCGGCATGGAGCACGCAACGGCTCGCCGAACAGAGCGGCAACGCCGTCTATAACGCGGCGCAGGCTGCGCGCGGCAGCCGCGCGCTGGTGAATCGCATCGCTTCGGTCGAGCGACTCGCGCAGCAGATGGTCGTGCTGCCCGACCCGGGCCTGCTGCAGGATTACGAGCGCCTGCACCAGGGCTTCCAGCAACTCACCGCGGATCTGGCGCGACTGCCGCTCGACGCGCAGCAGCTCGCGGCGCTCGATCGCACGGTGGCGCGCGAGCAGGTGCTCGACGAGCTGCTGGCGGCGGCGCCGCAGGCGCGGCCCGACATTGCGACGGTGCGCGCGCGCGTCGGCGAGCTGGCGGAGAGCGCGCAGGAGGTCCTCGACATCAGTTCGCGCGTCGCCGACCAGGAGGTGGAGCAGCTGCGCAGCAGCGCCGAAATCGTGCAGCAGCGCCTGCTGAACCTCGTGCTGATCGCCATCGCCGTGGCGCTGGTCGCGGCGCTGGCATTGACGCGCGCCATCGCGCGGCCGATCGCCGAGCTCGACGCCGCCATCCGGCAGCTGGGAAGCGCCGATTTCTCGCAGACCATCCGCGTCAGCGGTCCGCTCGACCTGCGCGACCTGGGCGAGCGGCTCGACTGGCTGCGCCAGCGGCTGACGGATCTTGAGGCGCAGAAGAACCGCTTTCTGCGCCACCTGTCGCACGAGCTGAAGACGCCGCTCGCGTCGCTGCGCGAGGGCGCGGAGCTGCTCAACGATCAGGTGGCCGGGCCGCTGTCGCCGGCGCAGCGCGCGGTGGTGGCCATCATGCGCGACAACAGCGTGAAGCTGCAACGGCTGATCGAGGACCTGCTCGATATCCAGCGTGCCGTGCATGCCGCCGCGTCGCTCGAGGTGAGCGTCGTGCAGCTGGACGCGCTGGTGCGGGAGGTGACCGACGCGCACCAGCTCGCCGCGTTGGCCAAGGGCCAGAAAGTGGCGCTCGAGCTGACGCCGGCCGTGGTCGAAGCCGACGCCGTCAAGCTGCGCTCGATCGTCGACAATCTGCTCGGCAACGCCGTCAAGTTCACGCCGGCGGGCGGCACCATCACGGTACGGGCGTACGAAGCCGACGGCCGGGCCATCATCGACGTCATCGATTCGGGTCCCGGCGTCCCCGTAGTCGAGCGCGAAGCGGTTTTCGAATCTTTTTTCCGCGGCCGCGCCAAGGCCAGCGGGCGCGTGGCGGGCAGCGGACTGGGACTGGCAATCGCGCGCGAGTATGTCGAGGCGCACGGCGGGCGCATCGTTCTCGTGGCCGAAGGCCCCGGCGGGCACTTTCGCGTCACGCTGCCCAAGCGGCCGGCGCTGCTGACGATGGCGGAGGCGGCGTGAAGTTCACGGTGGCCCTGCTCGCGGCGCTGCTCGCGGCGCTGCTCGCCGGCTGCGCACTGTTGCGACCCGATAGCGGCGAGGCACTGCAGGTGCGGGAGATCGTCGGCGGCGCGGTGAGCGCGGCGCGCGCGACCTCGGAGGAGCAGCGCCGGCAGCTGGCACACGCGCAGCAGATGTACGCCGCGGTGCCCGATGACGCAAATCGCCTGCGGCTTGCGGCGATGCTCGTAACGCTGCCGCCGCCCTTGCGCGACGACGCGCGTGCGGCGGGCCTGCTCGAGCCGCTCGCCATGCGGCGCCCGGATTCTCCGGTGCAGGAGCTTGCCAGCATGCTCGCGGCAAGCGTCGCCGAGCGACAGCGTCTGGCGCGCGAATTGCGCGCCGCGACGTCGCGGGCGGAAGCCGCGGAATTGCGCGTCGAGGCGGCCGAGCGGCGCGAAGAAGCGGCAGCGGAGCGCGCCGGCACGTTGCAACGACAGCTCGACGCGCTCAAGGCGATCGAGCGCAGCATCCTCGAGCGTGAAGAACGGCGCAGAAACCAGCAAAGGTGAATCAATGAACCAAGAAGCCCCCGCCATCCTGCTCGTCGACGACGATCGCGACCTGCTGCACCTGATCTCCATGCGGCTCACGGCCGCCGGCTATCGCGTCACCGCGGTCGAAGCGGCCGACGCCGCGCTCGCCAGCCTCGCAGTGCAGCGCCCGCACCTGGTGATCACGGATCTGCGCATGCAGGGCATGGACGGGCTCGGCCTGTTCGACGCCATTCACCGCCAGGCGCCTTCGCTGCCGGTGGTGATCCTCACCGCGCACGGCACCATCCCAGACGCGGTGGCGGCGACGCGGCGGGGTGTGTTCAGCTTCCTGACCAAGCCGTTCGAGCCGAAAGTACTGCTGGAGACGATCGCGGACGCGCTGCGCCTGTCGACGGCGCCGAGCGGCGACCGCGCCCAGTGGCGCGAAGAGATCATCACGCGCGCGGCGACGATGGAGGCGCTGCTCGGGCAGGCGCAGCGCGTGGCGGCTTCGGACGCCAGCGTCTGCATCTTCGGCGCGAGCGGCACCGGCAAGGAACTGCTCGCGCGCG
>JBDTMD010000285.1:0-3808 GCA_039934435.1 Burkholderiales bacterium | reverse complement strand
AACGCCGGCGGCGACACCATCAACTCGATCAAGCAGGCGGCGGAGTTCGGCATCGTCAAGGGCGGCCAGAACCTCGCCGGCCTGCTGGTGTTCCTGACCGACATCAAGGCGCTCGGCCTGCCGACCGCGCAGGGCCTGATCTTCACCACCACCTATTACTGGGATCGGGACGCCGCCAGTCGCGCCTTCGCCAAGCGCTTTTCCGCGCAGGCGCCGCGCGGCAACTATCCGACGATGATTCACGCCGGCGTCTACTCGTCCGTGTTGCACTACCTGAAGGCGGTCGAAGCCGCCAAGACCGATGACGGCACCACGGTGATCGCCAAGATGAAGCAGATGCCGACCGACGATCCGCTGTTCGGCAAGGGCTCCATCCGTGCCGACGGTCGCAAGCTGCACCCGGCCTATCTGGTCGAGGCCAAGAAGCCGAGCGAATCGAAGGGCCCGTGGGATCTGTACAAGATCCGGACGACGATCCCGGCCGACGAGGCGTTCCGGCCGATGTCCGAAGGCGGCTGCCCGCTGGTGAAGTAGACGGGAGCCTGTCCCCCGCGCGTCGGCGCCGGGGACAGGCGAGCCGCAATGGAAATCTTCGGCGTCCCCAGTCAGGCCCTGTTCGGGCAGCTGCTGATCGGCCTGATCAACGGCTCTTTCTACGCCCTGCTTTCGCTCGGGCTGGCGGTGATTTTCGGCCTGCTGAACATCATCAATTTCACGCACGGCGCCCAGTACATGATGGGAGCGTTCTGCGCCTATCTGCTGATGAACAAATTCGGCATCGGCTACTGGTGGTCGCTGGCGATCGCGCCGCTTGTCGTCGGCGCCACCGGGGTGCTGATCGAGCGCACGATGCTCTCCAGGCTGTACCAGCTCGATCACCTGTACGGCTTGCTGCTGACTTTCGGACTGGCGCTGATCATCCAGGGCGTGTTTCGCCATCAGTACGGCGCCTCCGGAATGCCGTATGGCATTCCGCAGGCGCTGCTCGGCGGCCAGAACCTGGGCTTCATGTTCCTGCCCAACTACCGTGGCTGGGTGATCGTCGCCTCATTGATCGTCTGCCTGTCGACGTGGTACGTGATCGAGCGCACCAAGCTGGGCGCTTATCTGCGCGCCGCCACCGAGAATCCGCAGCTGGTGCAGGCCTTCGGCATCAACGTGCCGCGCATGATCACGCTGACCTACGGATTCGGCGTCGGCCTGGCGGCGCTCGCCGGCGTGATGGCGGCGCCGATCTACCAGGTCAGCCCGCAGATGGGGGGCGACCTGATCATCGTCGTGTTCGCGGTGGTCGTGATCGGCGGCATGGGCTCGATCCTCGGTGCGATCCTGACCGGATTCGGCCTCGGCGTGATCGAGGGGCTGACCAAGGTGTTCTATCCGGAGGCGTCGAGCACGGTGATCTTCATCATCATGGTCATCGTGCTGCTGACCCGGCCGGCGGGCCTGTTCGGAACGCAGAAATGATCGGCACCGCCGCCGCCAGCAAACCCGTCGCGCCAGTCCCGAATGTCGCGGGCGAACTGCGCATTCAGCGCATGACTTTTTTCGCGATGACGGCTTTCCTGCTGGTGGCGCCGTTCTTCATCTACCCGGTCTTCATGATGAAGGTGATGTGCTTTGCGTTGTTCGCCTGCGCCTTCAATCTGCTGATCGGCTTTGGCGGCCTGCTGTCCTTCGGCCATGCGATGTTTCTGGGCAGCGCCGGTTACGCATCGGCACACGCGGCCAAGATCTGGGGATTCACGCCCGAGCTGGCGATTCTGTTCGGCACCGCCTGCGCCACCGTGCTCGGCTTTCTGGCAGGGCTGCTGGCCATCCGCCGGCAGGGCATCTACTTCGCGATGATCACGCTGGCGCTGGCGCAGATGGTTTTTTTCTTCTCACTGCAGGCGCCGTTTACCGGCGGTGAAGATGGCATCCAGGCGGTGCCGCGCGGCAGGCTGTTCGGATTGATCGATCTGTCGCAGCCGCTGGCGATGTACTTCGTCGTGCTGTGCGTGTTCCTCGCCGGCTTCCTGCTGATCCAGCGCGTCGTGCACTCGCCCTTCGGGCAGGTGCTCAAGGCGATCCGAGAAAACGAAAGCCGGGCGATTTCGCTCGGCTACGACACCGACCGCTACAAGCTGATGGCGTTCGTGCTTTCGGCCGGACTTGCCGGACTGGCGGGCGCAACCAAGGCGCTGATATTCCAGCTGGCATCGCTGACCGACGTACACTGGACGATGTCCGGTGAAGTGGTGCTGATGACGCTGGTCGGCGGGCTGGGCACGATCTTCGGTCCGGTCGTCGGTGCCGCGATCATCATCACGATGCAGAACTACCTGGCGCAGCTCGGCGCCTGGGTCACCGTTGTTCAGGGCGTGATCTTCGTGATCTGCGTGCTGGCGTTCCGCCGCGGCATCATTGGCGAGCTCGGACACTGGCTCAAGAAGCCGCTGTAGCTCCAGGTCGAGTCGTGGAACAGGCAGGTGACGTCGGACCTTGCCTCCGCATCGACCGCGCCCCATAAGTGCCGTCCCCGGGCGGCTTTATGGCCGCGCCTGTTTATGCTTCAATGGCATTTCCTTATTCACCTTTACGGTCGCAGTCATGGCGGACCGCCGTCTGCAGGTCTTCCACGCCGTCGCCAAGCACCTGTCGTTCACCAAGGCGGCGGAGGCGCTGTTCATGACGCAACCGGCGGTGACGTTCCAGATCCGCCAGCTGGAGGAGCACTTCGATACGCGCCTCTTTGACCGCGCGCACGGGCGCATCGCCCTCACCCCCGCCGGCCAGTCGGCCCTGGGGTACGCCGAGCGCATCCTGGCGCTCTCGGCCGAACTCGATACGCGCATGAAAGAGGTGAGCGGCCAGGTGGCCGGGCCGCTGCTCATCGGCGCGAGCATGACGATCGCCGAGTTCCTGCTGCCCCAGGTGCTGGGCGAATTCAAGTCGCGTTACCCCGGCGTGGTGCCGCGCCTGTTCGTGGCAAACTCCGAAGCGGTGCAGGCGCGCATCGTCGAGCGCTCGCTCGACCTGGGTTTCATCGAGGGCGAGTCGCACCTGCCCTCGCTCGTCACCGACGTGTGCTGTGACGACGAGCTGCAGGTGGTGTGCGCGCCTTCGCACCCGCTGGCGAAGCTTTCGGCCATCGAGCCGAAGGTGCTCACCGAGCATGCCTACGTCAGCCGCGAACCGGGCTCGGGCACCCGCGAGGTCATCGACAGCTATCTGCAGAAGGCCGGCGTAGCGCCGGACTCGCTCCAGCTGGTGATGGAGCTGGGCAGCCCGGAAGCGTTGAAGGGCCTGGTCGCCACCGGCCTGGGATTCACCATCATGTCGCGCGCCGCGGTGGCCAAGGAAACCCAACTCGGCCAGCTGGTACTCGTTCCGCTTTCGCCGCGGCTGACGCGCCACCTGGCCGTGGTCTATCCTAAAGAAAGGTTCCACTCGCTCCTGGTGAACACCTTCGTGGAGTTCGCCAGGAAGCGCTTCGCCGCCATGCAGAGCACGCAAGCCGCGCGCGCGGCCTAGCGCGCCGCCGCCGGCGCCGCGTAATAGGCGCGCAGCACCTCGAGCACCTCCGGTCGCGAGAACTCGGCCGGCACCGGACTGCCCTCGGACAGCCACTTGCGCAGCTGCGTGCCCGACACCTGCAGCCGGTCGGCGTCGCCGTGCGGGCAGGTGCGGCCCGAGGCCATGCCGCCGCAGCGATAGCACCAGAAGGTCAGGTCCATCTTGAGCGGCTGCGTCTCGAGCGCGCCGGCCGGGATCTCGTCGAAGATGCGGTGCGCGTCGAACGGGCCGTAGTAGCTGCCGACGCCGG
>JBDTMD010000284.1:0-3815 GCA_039934435.1 Burkholderiales bacterium | reverse complement strand
TCCGTTTCGCGCTCGGCGTCGCGCACCCATTCCTGCAGCGCGGGCAGCGCCAGCACGGCGTCGGCGTAGGCGCGGCACGCGCCCGGCAACTCGACCTCGTAGGTGCGAAAGCGCAGCACCACCGGCGCGTACATGGCGTCGGCGGCGCCGAACGCGCCGAACAGGAACGGCCCGCGGCACTCGCTCCAGATGGCGACGATGCGCGCGATCTCCGCCAGCACCTCGGGCGTGCGCCCCTTGCCGGGGTGGCGCTTGCGGATGTTCATGCTCATGTGCTGGCGCAGGTTGGGAAAGCCGGAGTGCATTTCGGCCGAAATGGCGCGCGCCCGGGCGCGCTGCGCCGCATCCTGCGGCCACAGCCGCGGCTCGCGCTCGGCGAGGTACTCAAGGATGGCGAGCGAGTCCCAGACGCGGGTGGCACCGTCGACCAGGCAGGGCACCTTGCCCGCCGGCGAGTATTCCAGCAGGGCGCGCCTGGAATCGGGGCCGTAGAGCGGGATGCGATGCTCGCGAAACGGGATGCCGAGCACCTTCATCGCCAGCCACGGCCGCAGCGACCAGGACGAATAGTTCTTGTTGCCGACGACGAGCAACAGCCCGGACATCAGCGCCCCGCGTGGCGGCGCAGGTGCGGATAGCGCGCGTGCAGCCCGCCGGGGGCGAGCCAGCCCGGCGCCACCGCCTCCAGCGCCGAGGGCTCGATGCCGAACGGAAAATCGCCGCCGCACACACTGGGCACCTGCATCGAGTAGTAGTTGTCACGGGTCAGCAGTTTCACCGGCAGCAGCTCCATCAGGCGGGCCTGGGCGTAAGACAGGCGATCGCCGAGGCCGACAATCAGCCGCCGCCGCCCGGTAAGCCGGCACACCGTCTGCACCAGTTCGCGCAGCGTGTACTGGCGCGGCCCGCACAAAGAGTAGCGCCGGCCGAACGCATCGTGGTTGTCGAGCGCGGCGACGAACGCCTGCGCGACGTCGACTACATACACTGGCTGGAAGCGCGCCTCGGGGCAGGCGAGCGCCAGCACCGGCAGGAAGCGCGCCAGTTGCGAGAACAGGTTCAGAAACGAATCTTCGGGACCGAAGATCACCGAGGGCTGGAACACCGTCACCGCCAGGTCCTCCGCCGCCAGTGCCGCGCGCTCGCCGATGCCCTTGGAGCGCAGATACTCGGACGGCCCCTGCGGATCGGCGCCGAGCGCGCTCATGTGCAGCAGCCGCTTCACGCCCGCGGTGCGGCAGGTATTGACCACGGCCTGCGCGAGCTCGACGTGTGCGCGCGCGAAATCCGGGCCGTAGTCGTTCGGGCCGCGTTCATTGCGCCGTCCGCGCCGGCTGTGCAGCACGCCGACCAGGTTGACGCCGGCATCGCGGCCGGCGGCGAGGCGCTCGAGCTCGCCCGGGCGGCCGACATCGGTTTCGACGACGTCCACCGTGGGCAGCGGCAGCAGGTACTTGGCGCGGTCGCGCCGGCGCGTCGGCACCGTGACGCGCGCGCCGCGCGCGGCGAGCGCGGCGACCAAATGCCGGCCGACGAATCCCGCGCCGCCGACGACCAGGATGTCGTCGCACCGCATGCTCAGTCCTCGTCCGCGTCGCGGGCTGGTGCGGCGTCCGCGGAGTCCGCCGGTTCGGCGGCGGCCGTGTCGGCGGCACCGGTGCCGTCGCGGCCCGCGATGGTCCCCAGGCGCTGCTTGAGCGAAAGGCTGCGTCCCTCGAGCAGCAGTGCGTAATGCACCGTGTTCGCCATCACGCGCTTCACGTATTCGCGCGTCTCGTCGAACGGGATGCCCTCGACAAAGATTGCGCCCTCGAGCGCGCGCGCCGGCTGCCAGCGCAGCGCGCGGCTCAGGCCCGCGTTGTACGCGGTCGAGGCGAGCACCGGGTGGCCGGTGCGCTCGAGCATGTGCTGCAGGTAGCGCGCGCCGAGCGTGATGTTGGTTTCCACCTCGGCGACGCGCTTCGCCGAGTAGCCCTTGTAGCCGATGCGCCGCGCGACCCAGCGCGCCGTTGTCGGCAGCAGCTGCATCAGGCCCGTGGCGCCGGCGCCCGAGCGCGCCTCGGCGATGAAGCGGCTTTCCTGGCGCACCGTGCCCAGCACCCAGGCCTCCTCGAGGCCGTAAGCCGCGGCGTATTCGCGGAACACTTCCCGGAACGGCGACAGGTAGCGCATGCGGAAATCGTGCACCAGCTCCGTGCGGCCCGCGGTGCCGATGGCGCGATCGTAGATCGCCGCGCGCCGCGCCAGCTCGGCCGCGGCGAGCAGGCGCCGGTCGCCCATGTTGCGCACGGCGAACATCCATTCGCGCGTCGCCTCCGTGCGCAGCCCGAGGCGATAGAGCTCCAGGGCCTGGATCAGCTCTACATTGGTTCGCGCCTCGTCGACGTCCGCTTCCGTGGGCTCGTGATAGGGCTGCGGAATGCTCGCCGCGCCCCCCAGTTCCTCAGTGGCGAGCACGCTGTAGTACACCGGCTGCCCGGCGATGCTCCGGTATTGCGCGCGCGCTCCCTCGGCATCGCCCAGCGCGGCGAGTGCGCGGCCGCGCCAGTAGGTCCAGGCGAGGTCGAGCCGCTGCTGCGGCGACATCAGCGCGATGGAATCGAGCACCGTCCGCCAGCGCCCCGCGGGCAGCGCGGCGCGCGTCTTCCAGGCGAGCTGCGAGTCGTCGAGCGTCGCGGCGCCGGCCAGCGCATACCAATCGAGCGCCTGATCGCGGTGGTCGAACGCCGCGAGCGTGGCCAGGCGCGCCCACAGGTACTCGCGCTCGGCCGGCGGCAACCGCGCACCGCCACCCTCGCGCAGCGCGCGCGCGCCGGCATCCAGGTCGCTGCGCGCAAGGCGCAGCGTCGCGAACACCAGCATCTCGCGCACCGGGCGCGGCGCGAGGTCGCGCGGCGCTCGCGCGAGCAGTTGCGCCGGCGCGGTCACCGCCTGCGTGAGCAGGCGCTCGTCCGGGCGCGCCGCCGGCGGCAGTTCCTCCAGCGTACGCCGCGCCGCGGTGACGTAACCGTAGTACAGCTGCAGCCGCGCACGCAGCCAGATGCGCTCCTCGTCCAGGGCGCCGCGCGCGAGCAACTCGCGCACCAGGGGCTGGCAGCCCTCCGGCAGGTCGCGCAGCTCGTTCCACACGGCGCGCGACTCGATCGCCGCCTGCGGGTCGCCGCGCGCCAGCCGCGCGCGCCAGGCGTAGCAGCGGATTTCGAGGTCGTCCTGCACCAGCGGCCCCAGCTCGCGCTCGAAATCGCGCCACTGCTCGCGCCGGCCGAGCTCGCGCACCCAGTCGGCGCGCATCTGATCGCCCAGGTAGGTCCCCGCGTGGCGCCCGAGGTAGCGTTCGATCGCGGCGGGCGCGGCGTCCTCGATGCGCAGCTTCAGCCGCCAGTAATCCACCCAGGGCTGCAGCGCGTGGTCCTCGAGCGCGCGCGCGTGGCGCTCGAGCCGATCGGGGTCGCCTTCGCGAAAGGCGTCGTAAGCGCCGAGCACCGCTTCGTCGTTTCCGAGCGCCGTGCCTGCCGCGAGCGCGCCGCAGGTCAATGCTATATTCAGGAAACGCCTAAAAATCATGCACTAAGAATAGCACGCGAAATGCAGACTGAAGAGCTGAAAGCCTGGCGCAAAGGCGAGCGCGGACGCCTGATCGGCGAGCGCGAAGCGCTCGACGCGCACACGCTGGAAGCCCGTCGCCGCGCCATCGACGCCCATCTCGAGCGCGGCTTCCCCGGCCTGCGCGACGCCGTCCTCGCCTTTTGCTGGCCGATCCGCAACGAGTACGACGCGCGCCACCTGGCGAAAACGCTGCGCGAATCGGGCGCGCC
>JBDTMD010000283.1:0-3829 GCA_039934435.1 Burkholderiales bacterium | reverse complement strand
GCCACCACCCCTACACCAACGGCCCGATCAAGGACACCTATACGCCGTTCACCAAGGCCGAATACGACGCCATGCCGGCGTGGCGTCAGTGGCTGGAGCGAATTTACCGCGGACCCAGCGTCATTGGCTGGGCGATGTATTACCTCGTCGAACGCTGGTGGGACATGAAGCTGTTTCCCCGCAGCAACATGCCCGATGCTCATCGCAAGGCCGCCTGGCCGCATTTCTGGTTCCTGCTCGCCTACGGTGCGACTTTCCTTGGCGCGCTGGCCGCGGCTCCGCTGTATTCCGCCACGAGCGCGCCGCTGGCAATTGCGTTGGGCGCGGTCTATCCCTTCGTGGTGTTCATGGCGGTGACGGGCTGGGGCCTGTACCTGCAGCACACCCACCCCGACATCGCTTGGCTGCGCGGCACGGACAGCGAAAACAAGGTGTTCTACGACCGCGGCGAGCTGCTGGCCGTGCACTGGAAAATGCCGGGCTGGTTCGGCAGGCTGACCCACGACGTGATGGACCACCCGGTGCACCATCTGCATCCGCGCATTCCGTGCTACCGGCTGAAGGCAGCGCAGGCGCAGCTCAACGTGCTGCTTGGCGAGCACGCGATAGTGGCAAAGTTCACCCTGCGCGCGTTCCTCGATACCCTGCGCCGCTGCAAGCTCTACGACTTCGACAACCACCGCTGGCTTGATTTCGACGGCAGGCCGACTACGGGCACGGCGCGCATGTTCAGCATGACCGCCAAGGAGCTGCAGGCGCCGCGGCAGACAGTGCAGGCCCCGCACCTTGTCCGGCTTCGCAAGGCCGCCTGATGACTAGGTCGGTGCGAGCGAGCCGCCAGGGCGGAAAATCTGGCCGAACTGATGGAAATTGACGTTGGTCGAGCGGATGATCGCCGCTTGGGCGGCGGGGTCTGCAATCGTCTTCAGCAGGCGATTCAGGCTCGCCATGTGGTCGACGTCCATCGTGGCGTGCGAAGTAAGAAACTTGAAGCCGCCGGCCGCGACATCCCTGCCCAGCGCGCGCGCGATCGAATCGGACACTCTCCCCCCGTAGACCGAGGAGAGGACCTCGAGCATGTAGAGCATCCCCAGGACCGAGCACGGGTGCACGCGTTCAGCCGCGTAATAGTTGAACGCGATCATTGCCTGCACCGGAATGCTCGGCGGCACGCGGCCCGCCGCGGAGACATCGCCCCCCATTGCCCCGATGTCTTCCAGCACCCAGGTTTCGTGCCCCTTCTCCTCCTCGATGCGCTCGTACAGCGAATAGCGCACGTCGCGAAACTCGTCCCCCAAACGCGCCACGCAGGCGGCCATCACCGGACAGAAATGCCAGACAATATGATAAAGATCGTGCAGGAACGCCTGGTACTCCTCGAGCTTCAGGCCGTGGTGAATCATGGCGTGTACCCGCGGCTCGTCCTCTAGTGCTCGCCTGCCCGCGTCGCTGTCCTCAATCAAGCTTATAAAGAACGACATCCCCGCGCTCCTTATTTGGAACGCAGGATTGTAGAGGAAACACGGCCATGAACAGTCTCTCCGTGCTGAAACATAATCTGGCTTCGCTATACGGATTGTTCCGCCTTGCCCGTGATCCCGATGCGACGCGTTACGTGTTCATGATCGGCGACGCGCAGGACAGCCTGGCCGAGGAAGCCTTCAAGCGCGGCGAGATTCGCAACCCCTTCCATGACGCGGCGCTGGAGGAACTCTGGCAGAAGCGCTACTTTCCTCCGCGCTACGACCAGGACGAATTGCTAAACCTGGATTCCTCTTCCCTGGGCGGAGTGTACGCGCGGCACTTGAAAGAGCACGGCCTGCGGCTCGACTTCCACGACGGCGCAAAGCCTCGTAACAAGATGCACTACGTGCGCCTGCGGATTCGGCAAACGCACGACATCTGGCATACGCTGACTGGCTACGGCACGGATCTTGTGGGCGAAGTCGGCCTGCAAGGATTCTATTTCGCCCAATTCACCAATGGCCAATCCGCGCTGATTGCCGCCGGGGCCATTCTGAAATGCGTCCTGAGCCAGCGCTACGGGGAGCTGGAGAAATTCGTGCATGCTTTCTGCGAGGGCTTTGAGAACGGGCGTCATGCGCAGCCGATGCTCGGCGTGAAGTGGGAGCTCCTGTGGCAGGAGCCGGTCACGGTGCTTCGCCGCCGCTTTGACATCACTCCCGCGCGCTAGATCATGGAACTGCTGCGCTTTTCCTGCACGTAGCGTTCGAGCGCTAATCGTCCCAGATCAAATTCATCGGCGAGGGACCGCACGAGTCCCTTCGCCTGCAATCGAAGTTCCGCGTCCGTGTACTTGCCGAGACTGGTGCACAGCTCGGTAAGGCGCTCGGTACCTATACTCGCGGCCGAACCCTTCATTGCATGGAGATGCGAACGGAAATCGCCGAAATTGCGCGCCGCGACCGCAGCCTCCATTTTCGCGAGCAGTGACAAGCTGTCGGCCACGAACACGCCCACCAGGCGCTCCAGGAAATCCGGCGTCGAGCCCAGCTCCTCAAGATGCGCCAAGGTCTCCAGATTCACGACTTCGGGCGCTGAGACCGGCGCTGCCGCGGCGGGCGCCACACGAGGCGTCGCGCTTGGCGTGCCGGCCCCTTGCGTCAGAGTGCGAAGCTCGTCCAGGAGCCGCATCGCTGCCACCGGCTTGGCCACGAAACTGTCGGCGCCCGCCTCCAGGCACTCGCGCTTCGCCTCGACAGTCACGTCCGCCGACAACATGATCACCGGCAGGCGCTCGCGGCCGCGCGTCATGAGGCGAATCGCCTGCAAAGTCTCCAGCCCGCTCAGACCGGGCATATTGCGATCGAGCAGTACGATGTCGAAGTGGCCGGCTTCGAGCGCATCCAGCGCCTTGTCGCCGTCACCGACGCGAGTAACTTCATGGCCGCCGCGCTCGAGAATTTTTCCGAGCACTTCGCGGTTGGTGGGATTGTCGTCGGCCAGCAGCACTGACAGGCGGCGCGCGCCGGGCTGGCGCTTGGCATAATCCTGCAGCCGCACCACCCCTTCACCCACCTCGACCGCCGAAGAGATCGAGTGCAGCACGTGGAACAGCTGGCGCTTGTCGAGAGGCAGCTCGAGCACCGCGCCGAAGCCGCCGGATAGCGCGGCGAAGCGCTGCACTTCGGCATCGCGCGGCGTCGCCAATACGATGGGCGGAAGCGGCTCCGGCGCCGTGCGACGGAACCGCCGCGCCAGCTGCGGGTCCCCGCGATCCGAGTACAGCAGCACGCTGTGGTAAGGCCTGGCAAGCGCGATGTCCGCGACGATGCGGTCGCCGGCCTCCTCCAGCGTGGCAGCGTGCACCGCCTGGGCGCCCCAGGCCTCCAGCGACAGGGCGATAGGCTGCGCACGCACCTCGGGGAAGCCCACCAGCAGGATGCGCGCCGCCGCCAGTTCGCCCGCGCCGGCGCCCGCGCGGTCGGCCTGCTTGTCGAGCAATATGTCAAACCAGAAGGTGCTCCCCAAGCCGACTGCGCTTTCCAGACCGATCCTGCCGCCCATCAACTCGACGAGCTGCTTGGCAATGGTGGTGCCCAATCCCGTGCCGCCGAAGCGCCGCGTGGTGGATTGGTCGGCCTGGGTAAAGCTGTCGAAGATGCGCGACTGCGCTTCCGGCGGGATGCCCACGCCGGTATCGCGCACCGAAAACTTGAGCCGCACCGCAGAATCGGTCTCTTCCTGCAGCGACACATGCACCGTGACACTGCCGCGTTCCGTGAACTTGATCGCGTTGCCGGCGAGATTGATCAGCACCTGGCGCAAATGGTGCGCGTCGCCGCGCAGCGCGGGTGGCACCTCCGGC
>JBDTMD010000282.1:0-3839 GCA_039934435.1 Burkholderiales bacterium | reverse complement strand
TGCGCGATGACCCAGTGCAGGCCGCTGTCGTAGCGCGTCATCACGCCGTCGAAGAGCCTTTGTGCGCGTGCGGCGATGCCGGTCCTGAGCCTGGCGTCCTTCGGGTGCGGCTTGAGCCATCGGCCGGACATCATCGGCACCAGCGTCAGCGACACCAGCGCCGAGATCAGGATCGTGATCGCCAGCGTGACCGCAAATTCACGGAACAGCCGCCCGACCACGTCGCCCATGAACAGCAGCGGGATCAGCACCGCGATCAGCGAAACCGTCAGCGAGATGATGGTGAAGCCGATCTGCTTGCTGCCCTTCAGCGCGGCCTCGAGCGGCGAGTCGCCCGCCTCGACGAAACGGGCGATGTTCTCGATCATGACGATGGCGTCGTCGACCACGAAGCCGGTGGAGATCACCAGCGCCATCAGCGTGAGGTTGTTGATCGAGAAGCCCGCCAGGTACATGACGCCGAAGGTGCCCACCAGCGACACCGGCACCGCGACGCTCGGAATGGCGGTGGCGCTGACGCTGCGCAGAAAGAGGAAGATCACCATCACCACCAGCGCGACGGCGAGCAGCAGCTCGATCTGCGTGTCGGTCACCGAAGCGCGGATGGTGGTCGTGCGGTCGGCGATGATCTGCGCATCGACCGAAGCCGGCAGCGCCGCCTGCAGCCGGGGCAGCAGCGCCTTGACGCGATCCACGGTCTCGATCACGTTGGCCCCGGGCTGGCGCTGGATGTTCAGGATCACGCCCGGGGTGCGGTCGGCCCAGGCCGCGAGGCGCAGGTTCTCGGCGTCGTCGACGATCTGCGCCACGTCCTTCAAGCGCACCGGCGCGCCGTTCTTCCAGGCGATGACGAGGTCCCGGTACTCGGCCGCCGACTTGAGCTGGTCGTTGGCGTCGATGGTGCTGGCGCGCTGCGCGCCGTCGAAGCTGCCCTTGGCCTGGTTGACGTTGGCGGCGACGATCGCGGTGCGCACGTCGTCCAGCGACAGCCCGAGCGACGCCAGCGCCTGCGGGCTGGCCTGGATGCGCACGGCCGGGCGCTGACCGCCGGCGATGCTGACCAGGCCCACGCCCTCGACCTGCGACAGCTTCGGCGCGAGCCGGTTCTGCACCAGGTCGTGCACCTTGATCACCGGCAGCGAGGGCGAGGTCACGGCGATCGTCAGCACCGGCGCGTCGGCCGGGTTGACCTTGCTGTAGACCGGCGGCATCGGCAGGTCGCCGGGCAGCAGGTTGGCTCCGGCGTTGATCGCCGCCTGCACTTCCTGCTCGGCGACGTCGAGCGACAGCCCGAGCGAGAAGCGCAGCGTGATGACCGATGCGCCGCCCGAGCTGGTGGAGGTCATCTGCCCGAGGCCGGGCATCTGGCCGAACTGGCGCTCCAGCGGCGCCGTGACGGTGGTCGACATGACGTCGGGGCTGGCGCCGGGATACAGCGTGGTGACTTCGATGGTCGGGTAGTCGACCTCGGGCAGCGCCGACAGCGGCAGCAACCGGTACGCGAGCAGGCCGGCGAGCACGATCGCCAGCATCAGCAGCGATGTCGCGACCGGGCGCTCGATGAACAGGCGCGACGGATTCACGCCGCGGCCTTCAGCGCGAAAGCGCGGCGCGCGCGCCGGCCGGGCTGCGCGCCCGGGGCGCGGCGGCAATCACCTCCACCTTGGCGCCGTTGCGCAGGCGGTCGGTGCCGTCGATGACGATCGGCTCGCCGGCCCGCAGTTCGCCTTCGACCGCCATCCATTTGCCGTCGACCGCGCCGGGCTTCACCACCCGGGCGCTCACCGACTGGTCATCGTTGACCACGTAGACATAGAACCCCTGGGCGCCGCGCAGCACCGCCGCCCGCGGCACCGCCAGCGCGCCGGGCAGCGTGTCGAGCTGCAGAACGACGCTGACCGCCTGGTTGGGGAACAGGGCACCGTCGGTGTTCGCAAACATCGCCTTGACTTTGATCGTGTCGGTGCTCGGGTCGATCGCGTTATCGACCGTTGCCACGCGGCCCACTGCGAGGCGCTGCTTGCCGCCGCGATCCCACGCCTCCACCGGGATCGCTGCGTCGGCGCGCAGCCGCTCGGTGAGCCGCGGCACGTTCGCCGCCGGCACCGAGAACACCAGCGCCACCGGCTGCGTCTGCGTGATGCTGACGATGCCATTGGCGTCGCCGGGCTGCACCGTGTTGCCGAGGTCGGCCTGCTTCAGGCCGGTGCGCCCTGCAATCGGCGCCGTGACGCGCGTGTAGGACAACTGCAGCCGGGCGCTTGCCACGGCGCCGCGGTCGAGCTCCACCGTGCCTTCGAGCTGGTGCACCAGCGCCGCCTGCGTATCGAGCTGCTGCTTCGCGATCGCATCCTTGGCCAGCAGGCCGCGGTAGCGCTCGAGGTCGACGCGCGCGTTCTCGAGCTGCGCCTGGTCGCGGGCCAGCGCGCCCTCGACCTGGAGCAACGCCGCCTGGAAAGCGCGCGCGTCGATCTGCGCCAGCCACTGACCGGCGCGCACCTGCTGGCCTTCCTTGAAATTCAGGCTCTGCAGCACGCCGCTGACCTGCGCGCGGACGACGGCCGTGTTCGAAGCCGCGATGCTGCCGATCGCTTGCACCGTGACATGGACGTCGCGCCGGGCCGCCGCTTCCACCGCTACCGGCTGTACCGCCCCGGCGCCGCCGGAGCGGCGGCCGCCCGCATCGGCAACCTGCCCACGCCCGGTCGCGACACTGGCGACCTGCGACTGCCACCACCAGAATCCGCTTGCCGCCAGAAGCGCCAGGCCCAGGAGCCACGGCAAGGTCTGGCGCAAACCGCCGCTGCGCCCCGGCAATTCCGCACGCACCGATTGCAGATTGGCGAGATCTCCCACGTCCCTTTTCATCTGCTCGAGCGCCTTCTTCGCGCGGCCCATGCCGCAATCGCATGGTGCCGGGGGCGCGTCCTACCCGTGTTGCAGGGGCCGCGCGGCATGTGACAGATGACTTTTGCGTCCGCACCCGCAATCGCTCGCCCGGTTCGGCCCTAGTGCGCGCCGCCCCCGCCCGGCGCCTCGCCCGATCGGGGCCGGGCCAGCCAGACCACCGCGATCAGCGCCACGAACAGCACGGCGGAAAGGTAGAAGATGTCGGTCACCGCCATGGTGTAGGCCTGCTGGTCGATCATCCGGTTGAGGATGGCCAGGGACTGCCCGCGGCTCAGTCCGCTCGCGGCAAGCTGGTTCAGGGTCTGCATCGAGGCGGCATTGCCGCGGTTGATCGCCTCGCTGAGCTGCGCATGGTGCAGGATGGCGCGACTTTCCCAGAGCGTGGTGAACAGCGAGACGCCAACTGCACCGGCCGTGATCCGCACGGCGTTGGACAGGCCCGCGGCCGATGGCATGCGATCCGGCGGCAGGCCGGAGAATACGATCGCCTGCAGCGGGATGAAGAAAAACGCCATGGCCGCGCCCTGCAGCACGGTCGGGATCACGATAGTCACGAAATCGGCCTGGCCGTCGAAGTTCGAGCGCATCCACAGCACCGCACCGAAGCCGGCAAACGCCAGCGTGACAAGCTGGCGCGGATCGATCCTGCCGACGTTCTTGCCGACCCAGGGCGACAGCACGATGGCGAGCAGGCCCACCGGCGCCGTCGCCAGCCCGGCCCAGGTGGCGGTGTAGCCCATGTACTGCTGCAGCCACAGCGGCAACAGCACCACGTTGCCGAAGAACAGGCCGTACGCGATCGACAGCGACAGCGTGCCGGCGGTGAAATTGCGGCGGCCGAACAGGCGCAGGTCGACCACCGGGTGCTTGTCGGTCAGCTCCCACGCGAGGAAGAACAGGAACGCGACGACGGCCGTCACCGCCAGCAC
>JBDTMD010000281.1:0-3855 GCA_039934435.1 Burkholderiales bacterium | reverse complement strand
CACGACCGGGACGGAGGACTTCATCGCCAACGGCGTGGTGAGCCACAACTGCTACGCCCGGCCGAGCCACGCCTACCTCGAGCTCTCGCCCGGGCTCGACTTCGAGACCAGGCTGTTCGCCAAGACGAATGCCGCCGAGCTCCTCAGACAGGAGCTGGCGAAGCCGAACTACAAGGTGTCGCCGATTTCGCTCGGCGCCAACACCGACTGCTACCAGCCGGCCGAGCGCAAGCACGGCATCACGCGGCAGATTCTCGAAATCCTCTCGGCATGCGACCATCCGCTCACAATCGTCACCAAGTCGGCGCTGGTCGAGCGCGACCTCGATCTGCTCGCGCCGATGGCGAAGAAGAACCTGGTCAAGGTGTTCGTCTCGATCGGCGCCCTCGACCGGGTGCTGGCGCGCAAGCTCGAGCCGCGCGCCGCGAGCCCGCAGCGCCGGCTCGATGTCCTGAAGGCGCTTTCCGGCGCCGGCGTGCCCTGCGGCGTACTGGTGGCGGCGCTGATCCCGGCGCTGAACGACAAGACGCTCGAGCACGTGCTGGAAGAGGCATCGAAGGCGGGCGCGATGGAGGCCGCGTATGTGATCCTGCGCCTGCCGAACGAGCTGAAGGCGCTGTTCAGGGAGTGGCTGGCGACGCACTACCCGCAGCGCGCCGAGCACGTCATCAGCATCGTGCGGCAGATGCGCGGCGGCCGGGAAAACGACCCGCGCTTCCACGAGCGCATGCGCGGCACCGGCAACTATGCCGATCTGATCGAGCAGCGCTTCGCCATCGCCTGCAAGCGCTTCGGCCTGAACGGCCACGGCGGCGGTCGCCGCACTCCCGAGCTCGATTGCACGCGCTTCGTTCCGCCTTCACCCGGCGGGCAGATGAAGCTGTTCTGATGCGCGCCGCGGCCCTTGCCGGCGGCTGGATGCTGGCCGCCGCCATCGTCTGGCTTTCGCTCACGCCCTCACCGCCGCGGGTGGATCTGGCCAACGGCGACAAGCTCGGCCATTTTCTCGCCTACGGTGTGCTCATGTTCTGGTTCGCCTTTCTCTACCGGGGCGCGCGAGCGCGCCTCGGTTACGCCTTTCTCTGGATAGCGATGGGTGTCGGCCTCGAATTCGCGCAGCGCGCCACCGGCTATCGCAGCTTCGAGCTTGCCGACATGGCGGCCGACGCGCTCGGCGTGCTCGCCGGTGCGCTCGCTGCGCTCAGCCTCCGCAGAGCTGCACCAGCAGCGGGAAAAGAAGCGCCGTAAGCAGGCCGCATCCTGCGTTAGGCTCGTCCGGTGAGCACCGCGCGCGCGCAGCGCCTCCTCGAGGGCCGCATCCTGCCCACGCTCGCGCGGCTCGCCGCGCCGGGCGCGCTGCTCGCGCTGTTCCAGACCGCGGTGTCGATCGCCGACACCTATTTCGTCGGGCGCCTGGGCACGGCGGCGCTCGCCGGCCTGGCGCTCGTCTTTCCGCTGGTGATGCTGCTGCAGATGACCTCGGCCGGCGCCATGGGCGGCGGCGTGTCCTCGGCCCTGGCGCGCGCGCTCGGCGCGGGTCGCGAGGACGCGGCGAGGAGCATCGTCGCGCATGCGCTGGTCATCGCGCTTGGCGGCGGGCTCGCCTTCACGGTGCTGCTGCTGGGCTTAGGCGACGCGCTCTACGGGCTGCTCGGCGGCGAGGGCGCGGCGCTCGAGCAGGCGCTGCTTTATTCGCACGTGCTGTTTGCCGGCGCAGTTGCGGTTTGGCTCGCCAACACATTGGCGAGCGTGCTGCGCGGCAGCGGCAACACGCTCGCGCCCGCGGTCGCCCTCGCCGCCGCCGCGCTGGTGCAGATTCCGCTGTCGGGCGCGCTCACGCTCGGCTGGGAGCCGCTGCCGCGCCTGGGCATCATCGGCGCCGCCCTCGCCTATGTCGCCGCGTTCCTGGTCGCGAGCCTGATCATGGGCGCGAGCGTCTGGCGCGGCGGCCTGCGACCGTTGCGCGCCCACTGGCGCCTCGAATGGCGCGGCTTCCGCGAGATCCTGCGCGTCGGCGCGGTGTCCTCGGTCGGCGCCCTGCAGACGGTGCTGACGGCGGTGGTGCTCACCGGCTTCGTCGGCAGCTTCGGCGCCGCGGCGCTCGCCGGCTACGGCGTCGGCGTGCGGCTCGAGCTCCTGCAGATACCGCTGGTCTTCGCCATCGGCCAGGCGCTCGTCGTCATGGTCGGCACCAACATCGGCGCCGGGCGCGGCGCGCACGCCAAGCGCATCGCCTGGACCGGAACGGCAATCGCCGCCGGCATTTCGCTCGCCATCGGCGCAACAGTCGCGCTGTTTCCGGGGGTCTGGATCCACATCTTCAGCGACGATGCCGCGGTGCTCGCCACCGGCAGCCAGTACCTGCGCATCGTGGCGCCGTTCTACGTGCTGTTCGGCGCCGGCATGGCGCTGTATTTCGCCTCGCAGGGCGCTGGCCGCATGCTGTTGCCGGTGCTCGCCGGCACAGCGCGGCTCGTTTTCGTGCTGGCTGCGGGCGCGCTGGTGGTGTCCTGGGGCGGGCCGCTCGCCGCGGTGCTCGCGGTGATCGCCGGCGGCATCGTGCTGTTTGGCGGCCTGATCATCGCCGCCGTGCGCGCCGGGCGCTGGGAAGGCTAGGCGAGAAAGGCGACGAGCGCGTCGAGCACGGCGTCGGGCGACTCGGCCATCAGCGAGTGCCCGGACGGGTCAATCTGCACCACCTGCGCCCCCGGCAGCGTCTTGGCGAAGGCAAGGCCGGACTTCGCCATGGTCATCTGGTCGCGGCGCCCGAGGACGAAAAGCACCGGGCACTTCACTTTCGCCGCCGCCGCTTCGCCGCCCGCGTATTCGTGGCAGGCTTTCAGGTCGCTGTAGAGCACGCCCGGCGCCAGGCGCGCCAGGCGCGCGAGCGTGTCGCCGTACATCCACATGCCGGGATTGGGATTGCCGCCGAGCGGCACCTGCGGCGCATGGCCCCAGATGGTTTCCATGTCGTGGGCGTCCTGGCGGTTTTCCCTTGCCGCATCCAGGAATGCGTCCGACACCTTCATCGGGTAGGCAACGCCGAGGAGCGCGATCTTCCCGATACGCGCGGGGTGGCGCGCCGCGCACTCCAGCGCGACGAGCGCGCCCATCGAATGCCCGACGACGCTCGCTGTTTCGAGCTTGGCCGCGTCGAGCAGCCGCAGCACCCAGTCGGCCATCTCCGGCACGGCGCCGAGCGGCGGGCCCGCCGAGCGCCCGTGCCCGGGAAAATCCAGCGCCAGAGCGTTACGCCCGTGGTAGCCGACGTAGCGGCTCTGCAATCCGAACCAGGAATGGTCCAGGCCCGCGCCGTGAGCGAACACGACTGTCGGCTTCGCCGGCTCCGGCTCATGCGCCGCCGTATAGGCGAAAGTCTGCCGCCCGTCGACGGTGAAGTTCACTGCCGCGCGGCGCGCAGGCCGCGCGCGAGATCCTCGACGAGATCCCCGGCATCCTCGAGCCCGACCGACAGGCGCACGGTGCCCGGGCCGATGCCCGCCTTGTTCAGGTCCGCGTCCGACATGCGGTAGTGCGTGGTGCTCGCCGGGTGGATGACGAGCGATTTCGCGTCGCCGACGTTGGCCAGGTGCGAAAACACGCGCAGGCTTTCGATGAAGCGCTTGCCCGCGTCGCGCCCGCCCTGGATGTCGAACGAGAACACCGCGCCGCAGCCTTTCGGCAGGAGTTTCTGCGCCAGCGCGTGGTTCGGGTGCCCCGGCAATTCCGGATACAGCACCTGCGAAACCGCGTCGTGCGCGGCGAGGAACGCGACAATCTTCCTCGTGTTTTCGACGTGGCGCGGCATGCGCAGGTGCAGCGTCTCGATGCCCTGCAGGATGTGGAACGCGGTCA
>JBDTMD010000280.1:0-3859 GCA_039934435.1 Burkholderiales bacterium | reverse complement strand
CGCGCCGTGCAGCAGCACTCCGGCGTCGCTCGCCGCCGCCAACTGAGCGTGCGAGAGCAGGCGTTCCATCACCGGGCTGCGCGCAACGATCTCGCGCCGCCAATCGGACGCAAGTCCCGTCGCGCGCGCGGCCATGGTGAGCGCCATTCTAGCCGCTATACTCGACGCATCCGCCTCTTTCTCGCCCTCAACGCACGCTTTGCGCATCGCCGCGCGCGCACGCTGCTCTCCGTGGCCGGGGTCGCGCTGGGCGTCGCGCTCGGTTTCGGCGTGCATCTGGTGAACCGGGCTGCGGTCGACGAACTCGCCGCGGGCGTGCGTGCCATGGCCGGCGAAGCCGATCTCGAAGTTCGCGGCGGCCGCGTCGGCTTTTCCGAAGCGCTGTATCCGAAGCTCGCGCGCCTGCCGGGTGTGGCGGCGGCAAGCCCGGCGCTCGAGCTCGAGGCCGGTCTGCCCGGCGGCGGCACGATCCGCGTTCTCGGGCTCGACGTGCTGCGCGCGGCGCAGCTGCAACCGGCGCTGTTCGCGCATCAGCCGCAATTGCGGGCGCAGATCCTGAAGCCCGATACTGTGCTGCTGTCGCAGGCTGCGGCCGAGCGGCTGCGACTGGGCACGGGCGGACGCCTGGCGCTCGTCGTCGGCCTCGACACGGTCGAGCTCGAAGTGATCGGCACGCTGCCCGCGTCGAGCCTGCACGGCATCGCCGCGCTCGCCGACATCGCCACGGTGCAGTGGCGCCTGGACCGCGTGGGCGAGCTCAACAGCATCGGCCTGCGGCTCGCACCCGGATCCGACACGGAGGCGATGCGCGCGTCGATCGCCAAATTGCTGCCGGCGGGCACCTTCGTCACGCGCGTGGAGACCGTTGAGGCAAGCGGCGCGGCGCTGTCGCGCGCTTACCGCGTAAACCTCAACGTGCTGGCGCTGGTGGCGCTGTTCACGGGGGGATTTCTCGTCTTTTCGGCGCAGGCGCTGGAAGTCGCTCGCCGCCGCGGCGAGCACGCGCTGCTCAGGGTGCTCGGACTGACGCGCGGGGCGCTCGCGCGGCTGGTGCTGCTGGAAGCGGGGCTGGTGGGCGCAGCGGGCGCAGCGCTCGGCCTCGCACTCGGCCTCGGCTTCGCGGTCGCCGCGGTCAGCGCATCGGGCGGCGACTTCGGTGCCGGCATGTTCCGCGGCCTCGCGCCGCAGATCGGCTTTGCGCCGCTGGCGGCGCTCGGCTATTTCGGTGCTGGTGTCGCCGTGGCGCTCGCCGGCGCGGCATTGCCCGCCGCGGATGCTGCGCGCACGCCGCCGGCGCAGGCGCTGAAGGCAGGCGACGAGCAGCGCATGCTCGCGCGCATGCCGTCGCTGCGCGCCGCGCTCGCGCTGCTGGGCACCGGGGTGCTGCTGGCGTTCGCGCCCGCCGTCGGCGGCATCCCGTTTGCCGGCTATGTCGCCGTCGGCTGCCTGCTGGTGGGCGGCATCCTGCTGATGCCCGCGTTCTCACAGCGCCTTTGGCAGGCGCTGCCGCTCGGGCGGCACCCGGCGCTGGGGCTCGCCGGCGCGCAGTTGCGCGGCGCGCCGGGGCAGGCGATGGTGAGCCTCGCCGCCATCGTCGCCAGCTTCTCGCTGATGGTGGCGATGGCGATCATGGTGGCCTCGTTCCGCATCTCGGTGGATCGCTGGCTGCAGGCGCTGCTGCCGGCCGAGCTCTACCTGCGCACCACGCAGCTCGGCGAGACGGCTTACATCGATCCGCGCTTCGAGAGCCGCGTGCGGCGCCTGCGCCAGGTGGCGCGCGCCGATTTCCTGCGCAGCGCGCGCGTGACGCTCGATCCGGCGCAGCCGGCGATCTCGCTGCTGGCGCGCGACGTGCCCGCGGGCGGGCTCGCGGCAAGCCTGCCGCTGGTTGGCGCGCGCTACGAGCGGCGCGCCGACGATCCGCCGCCTGCCTGGGTCAGCGAAACCGTGGCCGAGCGCTACGGCGCCGTGCCGGGTCGGCGCCTCGCGCTGCCGCTCGCCGGACGGCAGCGCGAGTTCGTCGTCGCCGGGGTCTGGCGCGACTACGCCCGCCAGCACGGCGCCATCGTCATCGAACGGCCGGCCTACAAGGCGCTGACCGGGGACGCGCGCGCCAACGACGCCGCGCTCTGGCTGGCGCCCAAGGTGCGCATCGAGGACGCGATCGGCGCGCTGCGTGCATTGCCCGGGGGCGAGCAGCTCGACTTCGGCACGCCCGGCGAGATCCGCGCGCTGTCGCTGGCGATCTTCGATCGCAGCTTCGCCGTGACCTACGCGCTGGAAGCCGTGGCGGTGCTGGTGGGGCTGTTCGGCCTGTCCTCGAGCCTCGGCGCCCTGGTGCTGGCGCGCCGCCGCGAGTTCGGCGTGCTGCGACACCTGGGCATGTCGCGCCGCGAGATCGGCGCCATGCTCGCCACCGAAGGCGCGCTGCTCGCGTTGGCGGGCGCGGTCGCGGGCCTTGTCCTCGGCGCGGCGATCAGCCTGGTGCTGGTGTATGTGGTGAATCCGCAGTCCTTCGGCTGGAGCATGGACCTGCATCCGCCCTATGCTTTCCTGCTCGGCCTCACGGCGGTCATGCTGGTGCTCGCCATGCTCACCGCCTGGTTTTCGGGGCGCGAGGCGATGGGCATGGCGCCGGTGCGCGCGGTGAAGGAGGACTGGTGAGGCGGCGCAGCTTTCTCCTTGCCGTGCTCGCCGCGCCGCTGGCGCGCGCCGGCGAAGTCGACTATCCGGCGGTGAAGCCCGGCGTGCGCCTGCGTTTTCCGCGCGATCACGGCGCGCACCCCGATTACCGCAGCGAATGGTGGTACGCCACCGGCTGGCTGACGCGCGGCGCCGAGCGGCTCGGCTTCCAGGTGACATTCTTTCGCGCGCGCCCGCCCTGGGAGAGCAAAAATCCGGGCAAGTTCGCCCCGCGCCAGATTCTGCTGGCGCACGCGGCGATCGCCGATCCGGCGCATGGCCGGCTGCGCCACGACGAGCGCGCGGCGCGCGCGGCCTTCGGCCTGGCGGGTGCCGCCACGCGCACCACCGAAGCCTGGATCGACGACTGGCGTTTTGCGCTCGAACGCGGCGTATATCGCGCGACGATCGCGGCGCGCGAGTTCAAGCTCGAGCTGGCGCTCGAGGCCCCGGGCGCGCCGCTATTGCAGGGCGACGACGGCTTCAGCCGCAAGGGGCCGCGGCCCGGGGAGGCGAGCTTTTACTACAGCCGCCCGCAGCTGGCGGTCACGGGCAAGCTGGACGGCGCCGCCGTGCGCGGCGTGGCGTGGCTGGATCACGAGTGGTCGAGCCAGTACCTCGCGCCCGAGGCGGCCGGCTGGGACTGGTGCGGCCTCAATCTCGACGACGGGCGCGCACTGATGGCGTTCCGCATTCGCGACCGCAAAGGCGGCGTCTACTACGCACCGGAAGGCGTGTCGTTCACGCCGCTGCGCAGCTGGCGCTCGCCGCGCACCGGCGTCGACTACCCGGTGGCGATGCGCGTCGCCGCGGGCGGCGAGAGCTACGACCTGACGCCGCTGATGGACGACCAGGAGCTCGATGCGCGCCGCAGCACCGGCACCATCTACTGGGAGGGCGCGGTGCGCGCGCTGCACGCGGGCACCGAGGTTGGTCGCGGCCATCTCGAATTGACCGGCTACTGGCGGCCGCTGGAGCTCTAGCGCCAGGCCCAGACCGGCTGCTCGAGGTGCGCGACGCGCGTGTCCTTCCCCAGCACCGCGACTTCGACGAACTGGTAGATCACCGCGGCCGTTGGTGCGTGGATGAGCGTGTCGAATAATGGATAGCGGATCACCGGCCGGTCGCTTTCGGGGATGGAAATGAATTCCGGCTCGTTGTTGTGAATCAGGGCGCC
>JBDTMD010000279.1:0-3864 GCA_039934435.1 Burkholderiales bacterium | reverse complement strand
GAAGTGCGACAGGACGCGCGCCTGCATGTCGATGCTCTTGCCCACATAGAGCGGCGCGTCGTTCTCGCCGTAGAGCAGGTAAACGCCGGGCGCCTCGGGAATCGCCGCCACCATCGCCGGATCGAGGTGCGCCGGCAGCGAGGGTTGCTTGGCCACCTGGCGCGCCGCCACGCCCAGCACCTCGGCGCCGCGCTCTGCGGCGGCGTGGCGCAGGAACTGCAGCACCGCGTCGGCATCGCCGAGCGCGCGGTGGCGCGCGCGGCAATCGAGGCCGTGGCGCGCGATCAGGCTGTCGAGGTTGTGGCGCGGATGCTCCGGGTACAGGCGCCGCGACAGCTTCACCGTGCACAGCGTCTGCGCGCGGTAGGCGAGCCCGGCGCGGGCGAACTCCTGCCTGAGGAAACCGTAGTCGAAACGCGCGTTGTGGGCAACGAGCACGCGGCCGGCGAGGCGCTCGTGCAGCGCGGCGGCGAGGCGGCCGAAGGTCGGCGCGTCCGCCACCATGTCGTTGGTGATGCCGGTGAGCGCCTGGATCGCGCCGGGAATGGCGGTCTCGGGATTGACCAGCGTGCTCCATTCGCCCGCCACCTCGCCGCCGTCGAGCTCGATCACCGCGATCTCGGTGACGCGGTCGTGCACCGGGTGGGCGCCGGTCGTCTCCAGGTCGACGATGGCGAGCGGCGCGTCAAGCAGCATGAGGACCCGACATGAATATCCATCCAGTAGGGAGACTCTACCGCAAAAGGCGCGCGACCTGCCAGGCGGCGAAGCCGAGAATCGAAATTCCGGAGACCACGTTGATGGCGCGCAGCAATTGCGGGCCGAGGCGCGCGCGCAAGCGCCCGGCGAACGCGGCGAGCAGCACCCACCACGCGGCGGAGCCGAGGAACACCGCCAGCGTGATCAGCGCCGCGGCCGCGTAGCTCGGGCTCGCCGCCAGGCCGAGGCCGGCGAAGATGGCGACGAAGGCGAGAATCGTCGGTGGATTGGCGAGCGTCAGGCCGAGCGTGGAGGCGAACGCCGCAGCAAGGCTCGCGGGCCGCGCCGCTTCGCCGCTCGCCGCCGGCCGCGCGAGCAGCGTCTTCACGCCGAGGAAAATGAGAAACAGCGCGCCGCCGAAGCCGATCCAGAAGCCGTGCGCGAGCAGGAAGCCCGAAACCGCCGTGAGGCCGAACGCCGCAATGGCGCCGTAGATGCCGTCGGCCGCGGCGATGCCCATTCCCGAGGCGAAGCCGGTGCGCGCGCCGTAGGCGAGCGTGCGGCGCAGGCACAGCACCCACATCGGCCCGACCGTGGCGGCGAGCACGAACCCGAACGCCAGGCCCTTCAGGAAAAGGACGCTCACCCGAGCGGCACGTGCCCGGGCTGCGCCTTCACGCGCCCGAGCCAGGCGCTCACCGCAGGGAACGCGGCGAGGTCGAAGCCGCCATCGGCGGCGCAGTGCGTATAGGCGTAGAGCGCGATGTCGGCGATGGTGTAGCGCCCGGCGGCGAAGAACGGTTCGTTCTTCAGGTGCTGCTCCATGACCGCGAGCGCCTGGTTGCCGCGCTCGCGCAGCCGCGGCAGCTCGGCGCGGCGCGGCGAGTCCGGCGGCTGGTAGCGCTGGATGGCGCGCGCCACGGCGATGCACGGCTCGTGGCTGTACTGCTCGAAGAACATCCATTGCAGCACGCGCGCGCGCTCCAGGCGCCCGGCGGGCAGCAGTGGCGTGCCCTCGGCGAGATAGCCGAGGATGGCGCCGGACTCGGGCAGGAAGCTGCCGTCGTCGAGTTCCAGGGTCGGCACCTGGCCGTTCGGGTTGCAGGCGAGGAACTCGGTGCTGCGCGTCTCGCCCTTCGTGGTATTCACTTCGACCCACTGGTAGGGCAACCGCAGCTGCTCGAGCGCGAGCTTCACCTTGTAGCAGTTGCCCGAATCGGCCATGCCGTAGACGGTGAGCATGTCAGCGCGTGAGCGTCATGAGAAGTTCCGCATCATAGCGCGCGTTCATGCGCGCGCCGCCGCCGCCAGCTCGGCGGCCGAGAGGTTGTGGATGCGACCGAATGACGTGGACGTGAAAGGCGTCGAAGCCGGACGCGGCGAGAACCAGCGTCATCGATGCGAGCGGCGCGCCCTGGCGCAGCGTGCCGAGGTGCGCGAGGCGCGCGCTGCGCAGCAGTCGCGCGAGGGCGGCCGCGTCGTCGGAATTCATCGAGAGCGATTGTAGTATTCTCGTGGCCCCGTGCGGTACGAACTCCTCGTCGGCCTGCGCTACACCCGCGCCAAGCGCCGCAACCACTTCATCAGCTTCATCTCGCTGATCTCGATGGCGGGCATCGCGCTCGGCGTCGCCGCGCTGATCGTCGTGCTGTCGGTGATGAACGGCTTCCAGACCGAGATTCGCACGCGCATCCTCGGCATCGCCTCGCACGTGCAGATTGCCGATGCGCGCGGCGGGCTGGCGGACTGGCAGGGCGTGGCGCGCGCCGCGGCAAAGAATCCGCATGTGCAGGCGGCGGCACCCTACGTCAACGGACAGGGCATGCTCAGCTTCGGCCGCATGGCGCGCGGCGTGCAGGTGCGCGGCGTGCTGCCGGCCGAGGAGGCGCGGGTCACCGACATCGGCCAGCACATGACCGCCGGGCGACTCGCGGACCTGCGGCCGGGCGAGTTCGGCATCGTCCTCGGCGCCGATCTCGCGCGCGGCCTGGGAGCGCGCGACGGCGACAAGGTGGCGCTGATCATCCCGCAGGGCAACGTCACGCCGGCCGGCGTGGTGCCGCGCCTCAAGCAGTTCACCGTGGTCGGCATCTTCAACGTCGGCTTCAACGAGGCCGACTCCGCACTCGCGCTTGTCAACCTCAATGACGCGCAGCGCCTGTACCAGGTCGGCGACGCGGTGTCCGGCGTGCGCCTCAAGCTCGACGACCTGTACCAGGCGCGCACGGTGGCGCGAGAGGTCACCGAGAACCTGGGCGGCGACCTGTACGCGTACGACTGGACGCGCAGCAACCCGAATCTGTTCCGCGCCATCCAGATCGAGAAACGCATGATGTTCATCATCATGGTGCTGATCATCACCGTCGCCTCGTTCAACGTCGTCTCGACGCTGGTGATGCTGGTCACCGACAAGCAGGCCGACATCGCCATCCTGCGCACGCTGGGCGCGGCGCCGGGCTCGGTGATGCAGATCTTCATGGTGCAGGGCGCGGTGATCGGCATCATCGGCACGGTGCTCGGCGTCGCCGGCGGCGTGGCGCTGGCGCTCAACATCGACACCGTGGTGCCGGCGCTGGAAGCGGTGCTCGGCTTCAAGTTCCTCTCCAAGGACGTCTACATGATTCCCGAGCTGCCGTCGCAGGTGGAGATGGCGGACGTGTCCGTGATCACCGTCGTGTCGCTGGTGCTGTCGTTCCTCGCCACGCTCTACCCGAGCTGGCGCGCTTCGCGCGTCAATCCGGCGGAGGCGCTGCGCTATGAGTGAGGCGGTGATCGAATGTCGCGGGTTGACGAAGACCTACCAGGGGCCGGCGCCGGTCGAAGTGCTGCGCGGCGTCGATTTTTCAGTGCGCGCGCGCGAGCGCGTGGCGATCATGGGCAAGTCGGGCTCGGGCAAGTCGACGCTGCTGCACCTTCTCGGCGGCCTTGACGCGCCATCCGGTGGTGCGGTGAGCGTGCAGGGCCGCGCCTTCAGCGCCATGGGCGAGGCCGAGCGCGGCCGCGTGCGGAACGCGACGCTCGGCTTCGTCTACCAGTTTCACCACCTGCTGCCGGAATTCACCGCCGCGGAGAACGTGGCGATGCCGCTGTTCATCCGGCGCATGGAGCGCTCGCAGGCGCTCGAGCGGGCGCGCGCCGCGCTCACGGAAGTGGGCCTGGGCGCGC
>JBDTMD010000278.1:0-3868 GCA_039934435.1 Burkholderiales bacterium | reverse complement strand
CGTTGTGGGCCGACCGACTCGCCTGTGCCTGGCTGATCCGGCGCTTCATCGATTCCGAAGCAAAACTGAAATGGCTCGACAAGGACGCCGAGTGCCCGGCCGGAGTGCTCGGCTTCGCCTTCGAAGGCGCGCGTTTTGCCAGCAGCGACGCGCGCGTCACGTTCGAGCAGATGCTCAACCAGTTCGGCCTGGCAGATCATGCCGCGCTCGGCCGCATCGGCGGCATCGTGCATTTTCTCGAGGTGCGCGGCACGCCGCTGCCGGAGGCCGCCGGCGTGCAGACGCTGCTGCAGGGGGCAGTGCGCCGCGCCGCCAGCGACGACGAACTTCTGCGCGAAGCGGAGAAGACCTTCGACCTGCTCTACGAGGCTTACGCCGACGCGCGCGAAATATCCCGCCCGCGATAGGGCGGGCGCCTGATCAGCGCTTGGCGTCGCGCAGATCCTGCGCGTGCCGGGCGCGCAACTCCTTCAGCCGCGCCTCGACCGCCGACAGCTCGTAGAAGTTGCCGTCGCCCGCCGCCTGCGCGAGCTGCAACTGCTCGATCGCCGCCGGCACACTGCCGCGCAGCAGGTAGAGCTCGGCCTGCGCCTGGTGCTGAAGCAGGCGCTTGCCGAGCGCCGCGTAGGTCTGCGCCTGCAGCGCCCGCAGCCGCATGTCGCCCGGATGCCGCCGCAAAGGTTCCGCCAGCACGGCCAGCGCCTCCTGTTGGCGGCCCGCCGCCTGCAGCGCCTGCGCGTAAGCGTAGATCAACGGCAGCCGCCCGGGATAGCGCTGCAGGGCCTGCGCGAGCGTGGCGAGCGCAGCGGCCGCATCGCCCTCGGCCTGCTGCAACCGCGCGCTCAACGTCTCGATCATCGGGCTGGCGGCGCCGGTCGCGCGCAGCGCCGCCAGATCCGTGCGCGCCTCGCCCAGTTGCCGCGCGCGCAGGCGCGCACTCACCAGGCCGTAACGGGCCGCGGCCTCGTTGGCGTAGCGGCGATCGCGCACCGCATCGGCAAAGCTGGCCACGGCCTCGAGCGGCTCGCCGCTTTCCGCGCGCAGCTTGGCGCGCACCAGGTAAAAGTCGACGCTGTCGAGGTGCTGGCGGTAGGGAGCGCTCGCGGCGCGCCCCTCGGCATCGGCGATGCGCTCCGTGGTCATGGGATGGGTGCGCAGATAACCCGGCACAGTGCCGTCGTCGCCCAGGCGGCCGTTGCGCTGCAGCTTGTCGAAGAAACTGGGCATGGCGCGCACGTCGAATCCGGCCGCCTGCAGGGTCTGCATGCCGATGCGGTCGGCCTCGCGCTCAAAATCGCGCGTATAGCCGAGCTGCTGCTGGATGGCACCGCCCTGCACCGCCGCCGCGGCGCCCACCGCCAGGTCGGGGCGCGAGGCGCCGAGCAGGATGGCGGCGGCGAGCGCCACCATGCTCGGAATCTGCATCTGTTGCTGGGCGCCGATGAGGCGCGCGATGTGATGCTGGGCGACGTGCGCGATTTCGTGCGCGAGCACCGAGGCCAGCTCCGATTCGTTCTCCGCCAGCATGATCAGGCCGGTATTCACGCCGACGAACCCGCCCGGCAGGGCAAAGGCATTGATGGCGGGATCGCGCATGGCGAAAAACTCGAAATCCTGGCGCGCGCCGGGCACCTGCGACACGAGCTGCCGGCCGAGCCCCTGCAGATAGTCGGTGATCTCCGCGTCCTCGACATACGCGGGGTCGCGAAAGCGGATCTCGCGCATGACGTCTTCGCCGATGCGCCGTTCCATCTGCGGCGGCACGCTGCGCGCAGACGCATCGCCGAGCTCCGGCAGCGCCTGCGCAATTGCGCGGCCGGTGACTGCAATCAGCAAGGCGAGCAGGAGAGGCATGATGCGCATGCGGATATGATACCGTCGCCACCTCCAAGTTCCGGTGCAGGCATGGCACGCAATCCAAAGCCCAGGCGCGGGCTGACCCATTTCGATCGCGGCGGCCGCGCGCACATGGTGAACGTGGGCGCCAAGGCGCGCACACATCGTGTCGCCGTGGCCTCGGGTCGCATCGCCATGCGCGCGCAGACGCTGCGCCTGCTCACCGCGGGCGGGGCCGCGAAAGGCGATGTCCTCGGCGTCGCCCGCATCGCCGCCATTCAGGCCGCCAAGCGCACGCCCGAGCTGATCCCGCTCGCGCATCCGATCGCCATCACGCGCGCCGCGATCGAGTTCAAGTTTGAGCCCCGTCGCCGCGCCGTGGCAATCGTCGCCACGGTCGAGTGCCGCGGACCCACGGGTGTCGAAATGGAGGCGCTCACGGCGGCTGCCGTCGGGTTGCTTACCGTATACGACATGCTCAAAGCCGTAGACCGCGGCATGGTGCTGACCGACCTGCGCCTTGAGGAAAAGCGCGGCGGGCGCTCCGGCGCCTGGCGCCGGCGCGGCGGGCGCTGAAGCGCAGCCGGAAACATGAAAAGCGGCCTGCTGAAAACCGGGATTGCATTTGCCGTTTTGGCCGCCGCGGCGGCGGGCTACGCGTGGTTCAAGCCGGGGGGCAACGGCCAGGACCCGCAGTTTCGGGTGGCGCGCGTCGAACGCGGCCCGCTGACCTCGGTGGTGGTGGCGAGCGGCACCCTGAATGCCGTGACCACGGTGCAGGTGGGCTCGCAGATCTCCGGCCAGGTCAAGGAAATCTACGCGGATTTCAATTCACCGGTGAAGCAGGACCAGATCATCGCGCGCATCGATCCCGCCACTTACGAGCTGCGTGTCAACCAGGCGCGCGCCGACCTCGACGCGGCGCAAAGCGCGGTGGCGGTGGCGCGCTCCGGCCTCGCCGCCCAGAGGGCCGAGGTCGGCCGGGTCAAGGTGACGCTGATCGACGCGCAACGCGATTACGAGCGCAAGAAATCCCTGGTGGAAAAGAATTTCATCTCGCCGGCCGATCTGGACAAGGCGCGCACCCTGCTCGAGGCCACGCGCGAGCAGTTGAAGTCCGTCGAGGCGCAGATCCGCGTCAACGAGGCCCAGGTGCAAAGCGCGCTCGCGGCCGTGAAGCAGCGCCAGTCGCTCCTCAAGCAGGCGCAGGTCGATCTCGAGCGCACCATCATCCGCGCGCCGGTGGACGGCACCGTGATCCTGCGCAACGTGGATGCCGGTCAGACCGTCGCCGCCAGCCTGCAGGCGCCGGTGCTGTTCACCATCGCTCGCGACCTGCGCGACATGCAGGTGGAAGCCGCGATCGACGAAGCCGACGTCGGCCGGCTGCTTCCCGGGCAGGCGGCCAGCTTCACCGTCGATGCCTTTCCGCGGCGCAGTTTCTCCGGCGAGATCGTGCAAATCCGCAAGTCGCCGGTCAATGTGCAGAACGTCGTCAGCTACACAGTGGTGATCTCGGCGCGCAATTCCGACCTCGCACTGCTGCCGGGCATGACGGCCAACGTTCGCATCGTGGTCGAGCATCGCGAAAACGCGCTCAAGGTACCCAATGCCGCCTTGCGTTTCCGACCCGCCGGCGCTGCGGATCCGAAGCCGGCGGCAGAGACGCCGCAATCCTCCGGCGGCCAGGCGCTGCAGCAGTTCCGCCAGCGCCTGACGGACGCGATACAGCCTGACACCGCGCAGCGGACGCAGCTCGAGCAGATCTTCGACAACCTGCGCGAGAAGGCGGCGCCGTTGCGCGAGCTCGCGGACGAGTCGGAACGCCGGCACAGATTCGAGCGTTTACGGGCCGATATGCGTGTGCGCATTGCCGAAATTCTCAAGCCGGCGCAGCGTGCCGCGTACGAGCAGCTGCTGCGGGAATACGGCGCGCGCACGGCAACGGCGACGGGACGCGTCTGGTTTCCGGCGGGCCGAGAAGCGCGCGCAGTCGAGGTGCGACTTGGCTTGAGCGACGGCGCGAGCACCG
>JBDTMD010000277.1:0-3888 GCA_039934435.1 Burkholderiales bacterium | reverse complement strand
ATGAAGTGCACCACCTGCGTGCGCAGCGGCGGCCGGCCGGTGGTGGCCGGCGGCTGCGCGGTTTGCGCGCGCCACAGAAAGCGCAGCATGCGGTGCGCGGCGCGCTGCAGCTTGAAGCCCCAAGCGATCATCACCGTGCGCGCCAGGCGGATCGTGCGCGGATCGGTGACGGTGAGAAAGAACATCGCCGCGCGCGTGCCGAGGTTGAAGCGCGCCTGGCCGCTGCGGCGCAGCAGGTTGCGCATGGCGATGGAGACGTCGCCGAAATCGATATCCACCGGGCAGGGGCTCGCGCACTTGTGGCACACCGTGCAATGGTCTGCGACGTCGGCGAAGGCGTCGTAGTGCGCGCGCGCGACGCCGCGGCGCGTCTGCTCCTCGTACAGGATCGCCTCGATCAGCAACGACGTGGCGAGAATCTTGTCGCGCGGCGAATACAGCAGGTTGGCGCCCGGCTCGTGCGTCGCGCACACGGGCTTGCATTTGCCGCAGCGCAGGCAGTCCTTGACCGACCGGGCGACGCTGCCGAGGTCGGACGCTTCCAGGATCAGCGATTCGGCGCCGATCAGCGAAAAGCTCGGCGTGTAGGCGTTTTCCAGCCCGCCGCCGGCGAGCAGCTTGCCGGCGTTGAAGCGGCCCTCGGGATCGACGCTCTCCTTGTAGGCGCGGAACGCCTCGAGCTCGTCGGGCTCGAGGTATTCGAGCTTGGTGATGCCGATGCCGTGCTCGCCCGAGATCACGCCGCCCAGGGACTTCGCCAGACGCATGAGGCGCGAGACCGCCTGCGTCGCCCGCTGCAGCATGACGTAGTCGTCGGAGTTCACCGGGATGTTGGTGTGCACGTTGCCGTCGCCCGCGTGCATGTGCAGCGCCACGAACACGCGCCCGCGCAACACGCGCCGGTGCACCGCCTGCGCCTCCTCGAGGATCCGGGCGTAGGGCGCGCCGGCGAAGATGCGCTGCAGCTCGGCGCGCACTTCGGTCTTCCACGACAGGCGCTCGCTGCGCGACTGCAGCTTCTCGAACTCGACGTCGAGGCCGTTGCGCAGCCGCTGCCAGCGCGCGCGCACCGCGGCGAACAGCTCGATCGCCCGCGGCACGCGGTCGCCGAGCAACTCGGGCCGCGGCAGGCGTTCGTCGTTTTGCACCAGCGGCAGCTCGCCCTGCAGGTACTCCTCCAGCGCGTCGAGCAGCTCCAGCTTGTTCTCGATCGAGCACTCGATGTTGATGCGCTCGACACCGTCGGAGTAGGCGGCGAGCTGCTCCAGCGGGATCACCACGTCCTCGTTGATCTTGAAGGCGTTGGTGTGGCGGGCGATGGCGGCGGTGCGCGCGCGGTCGAGCCAGAAGCGCTTCCTCGCCTCGGGCGAGACGGCGATGAAGCCCTCGCCGTCGCGGGCGTTGGCGATGCGCACCACCGACGAGGCGGCGCTCGCCACCTCGTCGACGTTGTCGCCCACCAGGTCGCCGATCAGCACCATCTTCGGCCGCTGCTCGCGGCGCGACTTGGCGCCATAGGCGACCGCCTTAACGTAGCGCTCGTCCAGGTGCTCGAGGCCGGCAAGGCGCACGTTGGGCAGGCGCGCCACGTGGTCGCGGATCTCGACGATCGCAGGAACCGCCGCCGCTGCCGGGCCGAAAAACTCCAGGCAAACGGTGCGCGTGTGCGCGGGCATCTTGTGCAGGATGAAGCGCGCGGCGACGATGATGCCGTCGCAGCCCTCCTTCTGCACCCCGGGCAGGCCGCCGAGGAACTTGTCGGTGACATCCTTGCCAAGGCCGCTCTTCCTGAAGGCGCCGCCCGGCAGCTCGATGGCGCGCTCCTCCATCGGCTGCTTGTCGTCGCGCGAAACGCGGCGCACGTGAAAGACGGCGGTTTCGGCGTCCTGCAGCCGCCCCAGGTTGTGCTGGTAGCGCTCGACCTCGAGCCACTCGCCCTGCGGCGTCACCATCTTCCACCACGCCAGATTATCGACTGCGGTGCCCCAGAGCACCGCCTTCTTGCCGCCCGCGTTCATGGCGACGTTGCCGCCGATGCACGAGGCATCCGCCGACGTGGGATCGACCGCAAATACCAGCCCCGCCTCCTCGGCGGCATCCATCGCACGCCGCGTCACGACGCCGGCGCCGCAGCGCACGGTCGGCACCTTGCGGCCGACGCCGGGCAGCTCCTGCCACTCGATGCCGCCGAGCGCGTCGAGCTTTTCCGTGTTGATCACCGCCGCGCGCGCCGTGAGCGGCACGGCGCCCCCGGTGTAGCCGGTGCCGCCGCCGCGCGGAATTATGGTCAGCTCGAGCGCGCCGAGCGCGCGCACCAGCTGCAGTACTTCCTCCTCGCTGTCGGGCGAGACGACGACGAACGGATACTCGACGCGCCAGTCGGTAGCGTCGGTGACGTGCGAGACGCGCGCGAAGGCGTCGAAGGCGATGTTGTCGCTGCGCGTCACGCGCCGCAGGCGCTTCAGGACCTTGGCGCGCAGCGCACGCGTTTCTGCAAACGACGCCGCGAACCGCTCCAGCGCCGCACCGGTCAGGGCCAGCAGCTCGCCCACTTTGTCATTGCCGGCGCGCCGCGCCGCGATCTCGGCGAGCCGCCGGCGCAGGCGCTCGAGCAGCTGGCGCCGCGCGCGCCGGCCCTCGATCAGGCCGTCCTCGAGATAGGGATTGCGCCGGATGGCCCACATTTCGCCCAGCACTTCGTACAGCATGCGCGCCGAGCGCCCGGTGCGCCGCTCGGCGCGCAGCGCCGAGAGCAGCCGCCAGCCTTCGGCGCCGAGCAGCCGCAGCACGATCTCGCGGTCGGAGAACGAGGTGTAGTTGTACGGAATCTCGCGCAGTCGCGCCTGCATCTCAGGCGTCCTCCGGTGCGCCGAACACGTCGCGGTAGCTGACGTACGCACTCGTCATCATTACCGGAACAATCGTGAAGAGCGCGACTGGCACCAATATCGAGAACAGCATCGCAGGGTTGGCCCGAACTTCGGCACCGGCAATCGCAATCGCCAAGGCAAAGATCACGTTGGTCGCAACGACCATCAGGAGTATGCCCGCCGTCATGTAAATGAGAAACGCGCGCCAATTCAGCAGGCAGGCAAAAAAACTGTAAAACAGCGCCTTTGCCGGCCGCACGGCGTGCCACGCGACAAGCACCGGGGCAAAGAAAGTCGTCATGAACGTGGGCAAATAAAGCAGCAATGCCATGAGCGCGCCACTTCGCGTCTCGGCGGTCATGACTATGGGTTCGCCCGCGTCCGCCGGGCGGCTGAATATTCGCAGCAGGGCGCCGTCATCGACCAGCGACGATCCAAGTATCGCCAGTACGATGCCACCGATGTACACCGCGCCAAGCGCGAGTTGCTGGGGCACACGCTCGCGAAAGCCCGCAAACAGCACTGGCAGTTCCAACGGCTGTCGCAGCGCGCGCGCGCGGCTTGCGGCCAGAAAGCCGACCGTAAACGCCGGATAGAGAATCAGGCCCAATGGCGCGCCGATCAAGGGAACTACAGACAGCAGCAGCGTGATCATCAAATAACTGAACGTGATCGCGAACCAGCCGACCGGCGCCGACAAGAACAGGCGGCAGCCCTCAAAAATCCAGCGCATCCCGCGCGCGGGCTCGACAACGCGTGCTCTCATGGCGGCCCCACCCACGGCGGCGCTTCGGCGATGCGCCGCTCGAGGATGTCGTGGAAGTGCGCCGGGTCGTGCGCGTGCACCAGCTCGCCCGGGCGCGGCAGGTGCAGGTCGTACAGGCGCGACAGCCAGAAGCGCAGCGCCGCCGCGCGCAGCATCGCCGGCCAGGCGGCGCGCTCGTCGGCGCCGAACGGCCGTAGCGCGTGATAGGCGCCGAGAAACGCCTGCTGGCGCGCGCCGTCGAGCCGTCGATCG
>JBDTMD010000276.1:0-3890 GCA_039934435.1 Burkholderiales bacterium | reverse complement strand
CGGAAACCGTGCGCAGGACGCCGCCATCGCCGATCACCCAGTCGGTCGCCGCGAACACGGCGAGCAGCGCGCCGGCGGCCGCGATCGCGCCCATGGTGCGATCGGCAAGCGGCGCTATGCGGTGCGTGTCGAGAAAGGCGCGCGCGAACTGCATGCCGAACGCGAGCGTAAGCGTGAGCGCCACGGCGACGATGTGGTTGGCGGCCCATGGGCTCCGCGGCCACAGGTACTGGTAGCCGAGCCCGTCGAAACTGAAGAGAAAGATGCCGAAGGCGATGGCGTACAGTACGTAGTACATATACGCTCGGTCGCGCACCGCAAAAAAGAGCATCAGGTTGTACAACACCAGAGCCAGTGCGACGCCGTAGAAAAGACCGAGAATCAGTTGCGAGTTGCGCTCGTGTTCGGCGAAGGCATCAGGCCGCCACAGGGTGAGCGGCACGGTGATTTCGCCCTGGGAAGTCACGCGCATGTAGTACTCGCCCTCGTCCGCCGTCGTCGGCAGAGCGAAGCGGAATACATGGTTGCGGTGCCGGACTGCGCGTGCCGCCCACGGCAGGGTGTCGCCCGCGACACGCGCCACGTAGCGCGGCTCGGTGCCGGGCAGTGCCTCGGGCAAATAGAACTCGACTCGATCCAGGCTCGGGTAGGCCAGTTCGAGCAGCCTCTCGTCGTCCGGCGGTGCCCCCCGCGGAAGGCGAAAGCGCAGCCACCACGCCGAGTTCGAGTAGCCGAAGTTCAAAGGATCGGCCGCCGAATGCCTGAAGCGAGCGGCCTGCGGCGGCTTGCGCACGTCCTCTAGCGTGAGGTGCCCACCGGGATCCTCAAGCACTTCGATGTAGGTGCCAAGCGACGCGCGATTCTGGTCCACCGGCACGATGCTCGATGCCTGCGCCAGCGCGGACGCAAAGATAAGCAGGGCCGGCAGGGCGAGCGCGCGCGTCATGAGGAAGAGCCGGATATTAGTGCAGCAGCGCGCTTGCGTTAAGATGCACGGCTTCATGCGCGTCATCCAGATCGAAAAGCCCGGTGGGCCCGAAGTATTGCGCGCCGGCGAGCGCCCGCGTCCCGAGCCCAAGCCGCACGAAATTCTCGTCAAGGTCGCGGCCGCGGGCGTCAATCGCCCTGACGTGCTGCAGCGAATGGGCCTGTATGCGGTTCCGCCCGATGCGTCCGATCTGCCCGGACTCGAGATCGCGGGCGAGGTCGCGGCCTGCGGCGCCGCGGTGACGATGTGGAAGCCCGGCGACAAGGTGTGCGCGCTCACGCACGGCGGCGGCTATGCCGAGTACTGCGTCACGCCGGAAGTGCAGGCGTTGCCGGTACCCAAGGGCCTGTCGATGACCGAGGCGGCCTCACTCCCGGAGACATTCTTTACCGTATGGTCCAACGTCTACGACCGTGGACGGCTGGCGCCCGGCGAGTCGCTGCTGGTGCAGGGCGGCACCTCGGGCATCGGCGTGACCGCGATCCAGCTGGCGGCGGCGACCGGCAACCGCGTCTTCGCCACCGCCGGCTCGGACGAGAAATGCGCAGCCTGCGTGAAGCTCGGCGCCGCGCAGGCCTTCAACTACAAGACGCAGGACTTCGTCGCCGGCGTCAAGGCGGCGACCGGCGGCAAGGGCGTGGACGTGATCCTCGACATGGCGGCGGGCGACTTCGTGCCGCTCGAATTGAAGGCGCTGGCCGACGAGGGCCGGCTGGTGTTCATCGCCTTCCTGCGCGGCCCGAAAACCGAGCTCGACGTGAACGAGCTGATGCGCCGGCGCCTCACGCTGACCGGCTCTACGCTGCGCCCGCGACCGGTGGCCTTCAAGGGCGCTATCGCCGCGCGCCTTCGCGAGCGCGTCTGGCCCCTGATCGAGGCCGGCAAGATCAAGCCGGTGATCTACAAGACCTTCAAGCTCGAGCAGGTTGCCGAGGCGCACCGGCTGATGGAAAGCAACGCGCACATCGGCAAGCTCGTACTCACGCTTTAGCCTCCGCCTTCAGCCAGGCAACGAAGTCTTTCACCTCCGCGCGGTTGGCCGAGTTTGGCGACACCACCGCGTAGTACGCGCGCGCCGGATCCGCGGTGCGCTTGAACGGGGCCGCCAGTTCGCCGGCGGCGAGCGTGTCCTTCAGCAGCGGCGTCCTGCCCAGCGCGACGCCGTGGCCGGCGACGGCCGCGGCGATGATCTGCTCGTAGCCCGTGAAGCTGATACGGCCCGCGGGCTTGAGTTCCTGGAGGCCCTCCACTTCCAGCCAGGTTCGCCAGTGCAGCCAGGGGTGGCGTACGTCCGGGTCGTCGTAGGTGAGCAGAACATGGTGGCGCAGGTCGGCGGGCGTCTTCAGTGGCCGGTTCCTGTCCCGCAGCAGCTTCGGGCTGCACACCGGGAACACGCGCTCCCCGAACAGGCGCTCCGCATTCGGCCCGGCGAGGCTCGCCGGGCCGTGCCGGATCGCGACATCCAACCCGTCCCGCTCGAGGTCCTGCACGCGCGTATCGGCGGAGATGCGCACGTCGACGGATAGAACTGTTGTCCGGCCTCGGTCAGGGCGAGCGCGCCATCGCCATGCACGACCTGCTGAGCCGCTTCGCGGCCTGGCTGCGAAGCGCGCCTACAATAAGCGCTCCGCGGATCAAGGAGCGCGAATGTTTAGGGACGGGCTGCTGAAGGGCAAGAACATCCTCATCACGGGCGGCGGCACCGGCCTTGGCAGGGAAATCGCCACCCAGTACCTGCAGCTTGGCGCCGGCCTGTGGATCGCGGGCCGTCGCGCCGGCGTGCTCGAGCAGACCGCAAAAGAGCTGACCGCGAAACACGGCGGCAGCGTGCACACCCACGCCGTCGACATCCGCGATTTCGCCGCGGTCGACGCGATGGTGCAGCACATCTGGGACGAATCCGGCCCGCTCACCGGGCTTGTCAACAACGCCGCCGGCAATTTCATCAGTCCGACCAAGGACCTGACGCCGAACGGCTTCAATGCCATCGCCAACACCGTTTTCCACGGCACCTTCTACGTCACGCATGCGGTCGGCAAGCGCTGGATCGCGGGTGGGTACAAAGGCTCGGTGGTCTCGATCCTGGTGACGTGGGTGTGGACCGGCTCGCCCTACGTCGTGCCCTCTGCGATGTCGAAGGCCGGCCTGCACATCATGACGAAGTCGCTCGCCGTCGAGTGGGGCAAGCACGGCATCCGGCTCAACGCCATCGCCCCCGGCCCGTTTCCCACCGAGGGCGCGACCAAGCGCCTGCGCCCCGGGTCGAGCTTCGGCGAGTCGACCAAGGTGAATCCGATGCGCCGCGTCGGCGAGATGTCCGAGCTGCAGAATCTCGCCACCTTCCTGATGGCCGACGGCTGCGAGTGGCTGTCGGGCGAGACCATCGCCATCGACGGCGCGGGCCATCTTGCCACCGGCGCCTACTTCACCGAACTCGACAAGATGAGCGACGCCGACTGGCACCAGGCGCGCGAGCTGATCAAGGCGCAGAACGACAAGGATCGCGTCGGCCGGAGCGCGTGAGCGCGTATATGGCTGAGAAGCTCGTTCCCCGGCCGGCCGCGACGCTGCTGCTGCTGCGCGATGGCAGCCTCGGGCCAGAGGCGTTCCTGCTGCAGCGTACGCACAGCGCGGCGTTCCTCGCCGGCGCGCACGTGTTTCCGGGCGGCGCGCTCGACAAGGCCGACCGCGAAGTGCGCGTGCTGCGCCGTGTCGCCGGGCTCACCGATGCCGAGGCGAGCGCGCGCCTCGGCATCGAAGCGGGCGGCATCGCCTACTGGGTGGCGGCGATCCGCGAATGCTTCGAGGAGGCGGGCATCCTGCTCGCCGACGGCGAGGACGGACGGCCGCTGGATGCGGCGCGCGCCGCGGCGCTCGCGCCCTACCGCGGCCAGCTGCACGC
>JBDTMD010000275.1:0-3900 GCA_039934435.1 Burkholderiales bacterium | reverse complement strand
CAGTCGGGCGGCGGCCGGAATTCCTGCCCGGGCTGGTAGCCGCGGCCGAGCTGGTCGTAGGCGGCGCGTTTCTCCGGATCCGAGAGCACCGCGTTGGCCTCGTTCACTTCCTTCATGCGCGCATCGGCGTCGGGCTCCTTGCTGACGTCCGGGTGGTACTTGCGCGCGAGCTTGCGGAACGACTTGCGGATGTCGTCCGCGGTCGCGTCGCGCGCGACGCCGAGCGTCTGGTAGTAGTCCTTGAATTCCATGCCGATCCTACTTCTGGCCGAGCAGCGTGCGCAGGTCCGGCAGCAGGTCCTCGGCAATGCGGTCGTGGCGCACGAACAGCCGCACCCGCCCCTGCGGATCGATGACGTAGCTCTGGGCGCTGTGGTCGATCGAGTACTCGCCGGGCGTCTTGCCGGGACGCTTCTCGAAATAGACCTTGAACTCCTGCGCCGCGTGCCGCGTCGCGTCGAGGTCGCCGCGCAGACCGAGAAAGCGCGCATCGAACGCCGGCACGTACTTCGCCAGCGCCGCCTGCGTGTCGCGCTCCGGGTCCACCGTCACAAACAATACCTGCACGCGTTCGGCGTCGGCGCCGAGCTGTCGCATCACCTGCGCCATGTCGGCGAGGGTCGTCGGGCACACGTCGGGGCAATGCGTGAAGCCGAAGAACAGCACCACCGCCTTGCCGCGGAAATCCTCGAGGCGGCGCAGCTTGCCGTGGTGGTCGGTGAGCTCGAGCGTTTTTCCGTAATCGACGCCGGTGATGTCGGTGCTCCTGAACTTGGGCGCCGCGCCGTCGCAGGCGGCGAGCGCCAGCGCAGTGAGCGCGGCGGCGCTAAACCGGCAGATGGTGATCAACGAGCAGCGCCGCGAACAGCACGGCAAGGTAGACGATCGAGTAGCGGAAGGTGCGGCGCGCAAGCGCGTCGCTGTAGGCGAAGTAGATGCGCAGCGCGTAGCCGATGAACACGCCGCCCAGCACCAGCGCAGCGCCGAGGTACAGCCAGCCGCTCATGCGGATCGCGAACGGCAGCAGCGACACGCCGAACAGGACCAGGGTATAGAGCAGGACCTGCAGGCGTGTGTAGCGCGCGCCATGCGTTACCGGCAGCATCGGCAGGCCGGCGCGCGCGTAGTCCGCGGTGCGGTACAGCGCCAGCGCCCAGAAGTGCGGCGGCGTCCAGGCGAAGATGATGAGAAACAGCAGCATCGCCTCGGTGGTGACCTCGCCTGTGACGGCGGCCCAGCCGAGCACCGGCGGCATGGCGCCCGAGGCGCCGCCGATGACGATGTTCTGCGGCGTGAGCGGTTTCAGGATCACCGTGTAGACGACCGCGTAGCCGACGAACGTGGCGAGCGTCAGCCACATGGTGAGCGCATTTACGAAGTGCGCGAGCAACCAGAGGCCGAGGCCGCCGATCACGCCGGCGAATACCAGCGTTTGCAGGCTGGTGAGCTCGCCGCTCGGCAGCGGCCGCCAGCGTGTGCGCAGCATGAGCGCATCGACGTTCTGCTCCACCAGGCAATTGACCGCCGCCGCCGCGCCCGCCACCAGCGCAATGCCGAAAGTGCCGGCGAGCAGCACCTGCGGCGCCACCATGCCCGGCGCAGCGAGGAACATGCCGATCACCGCGGTAAAGACGATCAGCGATACTACGCGCGGCTTGGTGAGCGCGTAGAACGCGCGCAGGCGCTGGGAGAAACCGACGGGTAATGCCTGAGTGTTCACGCAGGGGGGCGCTGCGGCCGCGACGACTCGAAGGCGAAGGAGTTTAGCATGGCGCGCGTGCCTTGCGGCCTCAGCCGATGCCCGAAACCTTCAGCAGGCGCTGCAAGTCCTTGAGCATGCGCGAGGGGTCCGGGTCGCGCGGGTAGCGCATCATCAGGTTGCCGAGCGGGTCGACGATGTAGATGTGGTCGGCGAGCGCGCCGGCGGCGGGGAAGCGCGCGCCAAGCCCCGCGTCCGGCTCCACGTGCGTGCCCTCGATGGCCGCGAGCAGCGCGGCGCGCGGCCGCCCGGCCCCGTCAAGCAGCCACAGCCGCTCCACGCGCTCCTGGTCCTTGCCTTGCGCGCGGCGCAACTGGCGCATGAAATAGAGCTTACGCTCGCAGTAGGCGTCGCAGGCCGCGGCATCGAACGTCACCAGCACCCACTTGCCGCGCAGCGGCGCCAGCGCCGGCGCCTCGAGCGGGCGCGCCGGCGTGATCAGCTCGCCGTAATTGGATGTGACGCCCGGCGCCCAGTCCAGCCAGTACGCGAGCCAGGCCAGCACGAACGGCGCGGCGAAGAACAGGCCGAGCGCCGCGAACTTGAGGCGCCCGCGGCGCGCCGGGTCAGACGGCAGGAGGCGCACGCCGCAGGCTCAGGACCAGGAACAGCACCACCGACAGGCCGGCGAGCGAATACCACTGCAGTGCGTAGCTCTTGTGCATGGCGACGCCGTAATCGGGCGGCGGCCAGTTGCGCGCCAGGCCGTCCGGGAACGGCGAGTGCTGCTCGAGGACGTAGGGCTCGAGCTTCAGGCCCGACCAGGCGGCGAAGGTCGGCAGCTCGACGTTCTGCCACACGCGGCCCTCGGGGCGCGCACCCGAGGGGTCATAGGCGCGCGGGAAATGCTCGAGCACGCGCCCCTCGATCTCGTGCACGCCGGGCGGCGTGCGCAGCTGCGGCAGCTGCTCGCGGTGCAGCGGCGCCGCCACCCAGCCGCGATTGACCAGCACGTTGCGACCGTCGGCGAGGCGCAGCGGCTGCACCACGTGATAGCCCGGGCGGCCGCGATTGAGCTTGTTGTCGAGCAGCACCGTGTAGCGCTCGAGGAACTCGCCGCGCAGCTGCAAATGCTTTACCTGCGCCGCGGCGGCGCGCTTCCCGGCGGCGCGGCCCGACTGCCAGTGGCCGAGCGCGAGGCCGGCAGCGCAGCCGGCGGCGGCGAGCGCGAAGGCCCAGGCGCGCGGGCGGAAGGAGTATCCTGAAAACATGCGTTATCTGGTGCTTGCCGTGTTCGCGCTGATCATCCTCAGCCTGGCATCGGGGCTGTATTTCGTGTTCCACGACCGCAGCAACTCCAAGCGCGCGGTGAAGGCCCTCGCAGTGCGCGTCGGGCTTTCGGTAGGACTGTTTCTGTTCCTGATGGTTGCGTACTACTTCGGATTTGTGCCGGCTCGACTGTAAGAGTCGGGCGCAGGCGACGCGGTGCCCGGGTTTGATCTTCACAGGTCTCGCCTTTTTCCGGCCGGGTGAATCTTCCGGCCGGAAAAAGGCGAGATGTATTTAAAGGCAAAAACCCGCGCGCTGATGCTTGCGTTGCCGCCTGCCTGCCTTACAGCCAGTACACGAAAATGAACAACCCCAGCCACACCACGTCGACGAAGTGCCAGTACCAGGCCACGCCCTCGAAGGCGAAGTGGTGATCCGGCTTGAAGTGGCCTTTCAGGCAGCGCGCCAGGATCACCGACAGCATGATCGCGCCGACGGTAACGTGGAAGCCGTGGAAGCCCGTGAGCATGAAGAACGTCGAGCCGTAGGCGCCGGTGGTGAGCTTGAGGTTGAGCTCGCTGTAGGCGTGGCCGTACTCGTAGGCCTGCACGCCGAGGAAGGTGAAGCCGAGGGCGATGGTGAGGAACAGGAACAGGTTCAGCATGAACCGGTTGCCCTCCTTCATCGCCCAGTGCGCGACCGTGACGGTAACTCCTGAACTGAGCAACAGCAGCGTGTTGATCGCCGGCAGTCCCCACGCCCCCATCGGCGAGAAGCGCTCCTCGAAGCCCGGGCCGGCCGAGGGCCAGGTGCCCTTGAATGCCGGCCACAGCACCTCGCGGTGGTCGAGGGTCGCGAGGTCGGGCACCGACAGCACGCGGATGTAGAACAGCGCGCCGAAGAACGCGGCGAAGAACATCACCTCGGAGAAG
>JBDTMD010000274.1:0-3900 GCA_039934435.1 Burkholderiales bacterium | reverse complement strand
GGCGACGTGCTGGTGACCGACATGACCGACCCGAACTGGGAGCCGGTGATGAAGCTCGCCGCGGCCATCGTCACCAATCGCGGTGGGCGCACCTGCCACGCCGCGATCATCGCGCGCGAGCTCGGCATCCCCGCGGTGGTCGGCTGCGGCGACGCGACCGAGGCGCTGCGCGACGGCCAGGCCGTCACCGTGTCCTGCGCCGAAGGCGATACCGGCAATGTCTATGAGGGCAGCCTGCCGTTCGAGGTCAACGTCATCGAGCGCGGCGCGATGCCCGAGATTCCGGTCAAGATCACGATGAACGTCGGCAACCCGCAGCTGGCATTCGATTTCGCGCAACTGCCGAACGCGGGCGTCGGTCTGGCGCGCATGGAATTCGTGATCAACAATGAAATCGGCGTGCACCCGCGCGCCTGCCTCGAGCACGCCAAGCTGCCGCCCGAGCTGCGCGCCAAAGTCGACGCCGCGACGCGCGGCTACGCCAGCCCCGAAGTCTTCTTCCGCGAGAAGCTGACCGAGGGCATCGCCACCATTGCCGCGGCGTTCTGGCCCAAGCCGGTGATTGTGCGCCTGTCGGACTTCAAATCGAACGAATACCGCAAGCTGCTGGGCGGCGAGCGCTACGAGCCGGAGGAGGAGAATCCGATGCTGGGTTTCCGCGGCGCCCTGCGCTATCTGGCCGAGAACTTCCGCGCCTGCTTTGATCTCGAATGCGCCGCACTGCGCAAGGTGCGCAGCGAGCTCGGCCTGACCAACGTGGAGCTGATGGTGCCGTTCGTGCGCACTGTCGACGAAGCCAGGCGGGTCATCGCGCTGCTGGCGGAGAACGGTCTGCGGCGCGGCGAGCACGGGCTGAAGATTGTCATGATGTGCGAGCTGCCCTCCAACGCGCTGCTCGCCGAGGCGTTCCTCGAGCACTTTGACGGCTTTTCCATCGGCTCCAACGACCTGACACAGCTGACGCTCGGCCTGGACCGCGATTCGGGGCTGGTGGCAGAGGATTTCGACGAGCGCAATGCCGCGGTCAAGGTGCTGCTCGCCATGGCGATCCGCGCCTGCCGCAAGCACAAGAAATACGTCGGCATCTGCGGCCAGGGGCCGTCCGACCATCCGGACCTCGCGCACTGGCTCATGGAGCAGGGCATCGACAGCATGTCCCTCAACCCGGACACGGTCGTCGCTACCTGGCGCGCGCTGGCGGAGCCGGCGCGCGCACCGCTTCCCTCAGCGGCTGCGTAGCAGCTTCTGCTTGTCGCGCTGCCACTGCTTCTCGCGCTCGGCGGCGCGCTTGTCGTGCTTCTGCTTGCCGCGCGCCAGGCCGATTTCGAGCTTGATGCGTCCCTTCGCGAAATGCAGGTCGAGCGGGATCAGCGCGTAGCCGCGCTGCTGCACCTTGCCGATCAGGCGGCGGATTTCCTCGGCGTGCAGCAGGAGCTTGCGCGTGCGCGCCGCGTCCGGTACGTAATGCGTGGAGACCGTGGCGAGCGGCGTGATATTGCCGCCGATCAGCCACAGCTCCTCGCTCTTGATCAGCACGTAGGCATCCGCGAGCTGCGCGCGGCCGGCGCGGATCGCCTTTACTTCCCAGCCCTCGAGCGCAATGCCGGCCTCATGGCGCTCCTCGATGAAATAGTCGTGGAAGGCCTTGCGGTTCTGGGCGATCGACATGGCGCAGGCCGGATTCTCCCATGAAGCGCATCGCGCGCTCTGCCATTGTCGAGCACGCCGCGGCCGCGATGTACGCGCTGGTCGAGGACATCGAGTCCTATCCGCAATTTTTGCCTTGGTGCCGGGAGGCGCAGGTGCGCGAGCGCTCGCCGCTGCGCACGGTGGCGACTCTTGCCATCGGGCTGAAGGGCCTGAACTACAAGTTCACGACACAGAACGCCAACCGGCCGCACGAGGCGATCGATCTGCAGCTGCTCGAGGGGCCGTTCCGCCATTTCGCCGCACATTGGCGATTCAGCGCCCTCGACACGTATGCCGCGCGCATCGAGTTCGCGATGGAGTATCAGCTTGCCGGCGCCCTCGTATCCCGGGCGCTTGGACCGCTGTTCGACACCATCGCCGATACCATGGTCGATGCCTTCAAGCGCCGCGCCGACGCAGTCTATGGGCAAGCTGCGCGTTGAAGTCATCGCCGCTGGGCTGGACGGGCACGCGAGCGTGGCGCTGGAGCTCGAGGAGGGCGCCACAGTGCGCCACGCCCTGGCCGCGGCGGGCTGGGCCGCTGCACGCGACTTCGGCATCCACGGCCGGCGCGTCGCGCCGGAAACGCGGCTCGCCGACGGCGATCGCGTGGAGATTTACCGGCCGCTCAGCGCGGACCCGAAAGACGCGCGCCGGCGACGCGCCCGGCGGCGCGGGCCTTAGGCGGCCTCAACCGCACCAGTCGCGAACCGCCTGGCGCGCGGCGTCGGCTTCCCGCGCGCGCGCCTCGTCGTCCAGGTAGTAGCGCTCGCCCTGGGCACTGGTGCGTCCGATGCGCTGGCCGCTCTCGAACGTCGCCTGGGCGTCGCGGGCGCGGGCGCAGTTCTGCTGCTTGATCTCGGTATCGCGCGCCGCGGTCGTTTCTTTTTCGCGCGCCTTTTGCGCTTCGATCTGGCGCTTGCGGAACTCCTGCTCCTGCTCGGCCGGGGTCAGCGGACCCTTGCGCTCTTCCTTGCCGGCCGCGTCCTTTGCCGCGTCGTCCGGCGCCGCCGCCGGCGGTGACGCCGAAGGCGCCTGCAGGGTTCGGGACGTGACTCCCGGCGGCGGCGGGGTCGTCGTATAGTGCACGCGGCCATCCTTGTCGACCCAGCGGTACATTTGCGCGGACGCTGCCGACGCAAACGCGAGCATCAAGGCCAGTATCACGATTCTGTTCATGCGCAGATCCTCTTTGCCGGTCGACGAGCCGCAGTCGGCACTGCAGACGCGAGTATAATGCCGCTTTGCACGAAAGGCCGAGCATGCGCGTCATCCAGAAGGCGCTGACCTTCGACGATGTCCTTCTCCTGCCCGCGCATTCGCGGGTCCTGCCGCGCGAAGTTTCCCTCAAGACCCGCCTCACCCGGCAACTCGAGCTCAACATCCCGGTCGTGTCCGCGGCGATGGACACCGTCACCGAGTCCCGGCTGGCGATCGCCATCGCGCAGGAGGGCGGACTCGGCGTGATCCACAAGAACCTGACGCCGCAGCAGCAGGCGGCGGAAGTGGCGAAGGTGAAGCGCTTCGAATCCGGCGTGCTGCGCGATCCGATGACCGTCGCACCGGAGCTCTCGGTGCGCGAAGCGATGGCGCTGCAAAAGCAGCACCGGATCTCCGGCTTCCCGGTCGTCAAGGGCGACAAGGTGGTCGGCATCGTCACCAACCGCGACCTGCGCTTCGAGACCAAGCTCGACCAGCCGGTGAAGAACATCATGACGCCGCAAAAGAGCCTGATCACGGTGCGCGAGGGCGCGACGCGCGAGCAAGCCCTGGAGTTGCTCCACAAGCACCGCCTGGAGCGCGTGCTCGTCGTGGACGCCGACTGGCGGCTGCGCGGCCTGGTCACGGTCAAGGACATCATGAAGGAAACCGAGCACCCCAACGCCTGCAAGGATGCGCAGGGCAAGCTGCGCGTCGGCGCCGCCGTGGGCGTGGGCGAGGGCACCGAGGAGCGCGTCGCCGCGCTGGTCGAGGCCGGCGCCGACGTGCTGGTGGTCGACACGGCGCACGGACACGCACAGGGCGTGCTCGAGCGCGTGCAGTGGATCAAGAAGAGATTTCCGCACATGCAGGTGATCGGCGGCAACATCGGCACCGCCGACGGCGCCCGGGCGCTCGTCGATCACGGCGCCGACGGCGTCAAGGTCGGCATCGGGCCGGGTTCGATCTGCACCACGCGCATCGTCGCCGGCGTCGGCGTGCCGCAGATCA
>JBDTMD010000273.1:0-3910 GCA_039934435.1 Burkholderiales bacterium | reverse complement strand
CACCTCGCCGAGGATGGTGACGCAAAGGGCGAGCGGCCCGCGCGTGGTATCGCCGCCGACCAGGTCCACCTTGAAGCGCGCGGCGAGCGCGTAAAAGCCCGCGGCGAACGCCTCGAGCCAGGCTTCATCGGCCGACGGCAGCGCCAGCGCCAGCGTCGCCCAGCGCGGCGTCGCGCCCATCGCCGCCATGTCCGACAGGTTCACCGCCAGCGCCTTGTGGCCGAGCGCGCGCGGCGCGGCGCGCGCGGCGAAGTGGCGCCCTTCGAGCAGCAGGTCCGTGGACACGGCGAGCTCGCTTCCGGCCGCGGGCCTGAGCAGCGCCGCGTCGTCGCCGACGCCGAGCAGCGCGCTGCGCGCGGGGCGCGAGAAATAGCGGCGGATGATCTCGAACTCGGACGGCATCGCCGCCCTCGCTTCAGGCCGGCAGGCGGCCGCGCGCCACTTCCTGCGAGCGCAGGCCGAGGGCCAGCTTTTCCAGTACGCCGTTGACGAACTTGTGGCCGCCGGTGCCGCCGAAGCTCTTGCCCAGCTCGATGGCTTCGTTGATCACCACCTTGAACGGCGTTTCCGGGTGCTGCTGCAGCTCGAAGGCGCCGATGTAGAGGATGGCGCGCTCGACCGGCGACAGGCGGCGGAACTCGCGGTCGAGGCAACCCGTGATCAGCGCCTCGAGCGCGCCCGCTTGCGCCTGCACGCCGCGCACCAGCGCCTCGGCGAGCGCCCGATCGGTGCGGCCGTCGTCGTCGATCGCGCGCAGGTGCTCGAGCGCGTCGCCGCGGCCGAGCTGCCAGGCGTACAGCGCCTGCAGCGCGATCTCGCGCGAGCGCCGGCGCGCCGTTTTGCCGGCCGCCTTCACTTCGAGGACTCCGTGATCTTCAGCCGCAGGCGCGCCATTTCGAGGGCGACGCGCACCGCCTCGGCGCCCTTGTCGAGGCGCGCCTCGGCCTGCGCCTCGTCGTCGGTGGTGAGGATGCCGTTGGCCACCGGGATGCCGAACTCGAGCGCCACGTCCATGACGCCGCGCGCCGACTCGTTGGCCACGATCTCGAAATGGTAGGTGTCGCCGCGCACCACGCAGCCGATCGCGGCGAGGCAGTCGAACTTGCCGGATTGCGCCATCCACTGCAAGGCCAGCGGGATCTCGAGCGCGCCCGGCACCTGCTCCACGGTGAGCTCTTTCACGCCGAGCTTGGCGGCCTCGTCGCGCGCGCGCTTCAGGAGCTTGCCGCTGAGCGCATCGTTGAAGCGGCTCGCGACGATGCCGAGGCGCACGGCCTAGCTCCTCGGCGACTCGACGTAGCCGGTCACCTCCAGCCCGAAGCCCGTCATGCTCGGCATCTTGCGCGGCGCGGCCATCAGGCGCATGCGGCCAACGCCCAGTTCGCGCAGGATCTGCGCGCCGATGCCGTAGCTGCGCAGGTCCATGCTGCGCCCGACGCGCGCGGGGCGCGTCTCGGCGAGCCGTGCGTCGATGGCCTCCGAAGCCTGGTTGCAATTGAGCAGCACGACCACGCCGGTGCCCGACTTGGCGATCGCGGTCAGCGCTTCGCCCACGCCCCAGGTGTGCGTGCCGGGTCCCGCGTCGAGCAGGTCGAGCACCGACAGCGGCTCGTGCACGCGCACCAGCGTCTCGGCATCGACAGTCGGCGTTCCGGTCACCAGCGCGAGGTGCGTACCGCCCGTCGGCACGTCGTGGAAGGTGACCAGGCGAAAGCGGCCCCACGCCGTGTCGATCTCGCGCTCGAGGCCGCGGTTGACCAGCGACTCGTTGCGGCTGCGGTATTCGATCAGGTCGGCAATGGTGCCGATCCTGAGGCCGTGCTGCGCGCAGAATTCGAGCAGGTCCGGGAGGCGAGCCATCGTGCCGTCGTCCTTCATCACCTCGCACAGCACCGCCGCGGGCGCAAGGCCGGCGAGTCGCGCGAGGTCGCAGCAGGCTTCGGTGTGGCCGGCGCGCACCAGCACGCCGCCCGCCTGCGCGATGAGCGGGAACACGTGCCCGGGCTGGACGATGTCCTCGGTCGTGGCGTCAGGCGCCGCCGCCACCTTGATGGTGAGCGCGCGATCGGCCGCCGAGATGCCGGTGGCGATGCCCTCGGCCGCCTCGATCGAAGTGGTGAAGTTGGTGCCGTGGCGCGAGCGGTTCTGCTCGACCATCGGCTTCAGGCCGAGGCGCAGCGCGTGCGCCTCGGTGATCGGCATGCAGATCAGGCCGCGGCCGTGGCGGGCGAGGAAATTGACCTTTTCGGCGCTGACGAATTCGGCGGCGAAGACGAGATCGCCCTCGTTCTCGCGGTCCTCGTCGTCCACCAGGACGACCATCTTGCCGGCGCGCAGGTCGGCGACGATGTCGGCGACCGGGCTGATGGCGGTGGCTTCTCTGCGCATGCCGCCATTATGCCGTACTACTACTCTGTGCCGCCCTCGTCGGCTGCAGCAGCCACGCCGCTAGGGCCGGCCCCGCCGAGCTTCTCGCGAATGCGCGCCGACTTGCCGGAGCGCTGGCGCAGGTAGTAGAGCTTGGCGCGCCGCACCTCGCCTTTTCTCTTCACCTCGACCGAGGCGATGAGCGGCGAATAGGTCTGGAAGGTGCGCTCGACGCCCTCGCCGGAGCTGATCTTCCGCACGGTGAAGGAGGAGCCGAGGCCGCGGTTCTTCTTCGCGATCACCACGCCCTCGAAAGCCTGCGCGCGCTTTCTCTCGCCCTCGACCACGTTGACGTTGACGATCACGGTGTCGCCCGGGGAGAAATCGGGGATGGTCTTCGCCAGCCGCTTGATCTCTTCCTGCTCGAGTTTCTCTATCAGGTTCATTTTTAGCTCCGCTGTTTCGTCTCCTGCCTGAATTCCTCAAGCAGTTTCTGTTCCTCGCCGCTCAGCTGCCGCGCCGCGAGCAGCTCGGGCCGCCGCAGCCAGGTCCTGCCCAGCGCCTGCTTCAGCCGCCAGCGCCGGATTTCCTCGTGGTGCCCCGACCGCAGCACCGGCGGAATTCCCTCGCCCGCGTAAACCTCGGGCCGCGTGTACTGCGGGCAGTCCAGCAGCCCGGCGGCAAACGACTCCTCCACCGCCGACTGCCCGTCGCTCAGCGCCCCGGGCAACTGCCGCACCACCGCGTCGATCACCGCCATCGCCGCGAGCTCGCCGCCCGAGAGCACGTAGTCGCCGAGCGACAGCTCTTCATCCGCGCGCCGCCGCACCAGCCTTTCATCCACGCCTTCATAACGACCGCAGAGCAGCGTCACCGCCGTCTTGCCCGCCAACTCCATCACTTTCGCGTGATCGAGCCGCCGGCCCTGCGGCGAGAGGTAGATCACCTCGCCCCCGCCCGCCGCCTTGGCCGCATCCAGCGCCTTCTCCAGCGGCTCGGCCAGCATCACCATGCCGGGCCCGCCGCCGTAGGGCCGGTCATCCACGGTGCGGTAGTTGTCGGTCGTGAAATCGCGCGGATTCCACGTCGCCAGCCGCCACAGCCCCGCGTCCAGCGCCTTTCTCGGGATGCCGCTCGCCGTGACGGCGGCGAACATCTCCGGGAACAGCGTCACCACGTCGAAGCGGATCACCAGTCCGCTTCCCATTCCACCTCGATCTTCTTCGCTTCGAGGTCAACGTTCTTCACCACCGCCGGCACCCAGGGCAGGAGGCGCGTGCGCTCGCCCGCCACTTCCATTACGTCCTGCGGCCCGTTGGTCAGCCACTGCCGCACCGTGCCGAACGCCACGCCCTGCGCATTCACCACTTCCAGCCCCAGCAGGTCGGCGAGGTAGTAGTGCCCCTCGCCCGCCGCCGGCAGTGCCGCGCGCGGCACTGAAATTTTCAAGCCCTTCAGCGCCAGCGCCTGCTCGCGGCTTTCGACCCCCGTGAGCTTGGCCACCACCGTCGTGCTGTGCAGCTTCGCCTGCTCGACCCGGCGC
>JBDTMD010000272.1:0-3915 GCA_039934435.1 Burkholderiales bacterium | reverse complement strand
ACCGGAGGCGAGCAGCGCGTCAGCAATTTTCTGCTGTGGCAGCTGGCGTACGCCGAGCTCTACTTCACCGAGACGCTGTGGCCGGACTTCGACGCGGCGGCGCTGGACGCCGCCATTGCCTCCTATGCCCAGCGCGAGCGTCGCTTCGGCCGTACCAGCGAGCAACTCGAGGAGGCCAAACGCGCGCAGGCCGCGGCCACCGGTGCGCTCGCCTGAAGGCCTGCTGCGGCGCGTCCTGACGGCCGCGGCGCTGCTGGCAGTTTTCCTGGCGGCGCTGTTCCTGCTTGAGAAGCCGTACTTCGGCAGCCTGGTCGCCGCAGTGCTGGTTGTCGCCGGGCACGAGTGGGGCCGGCTGGCCGGCATGGGCGGGCGCGCCGCGCTGCTGTATGGCGTTGCTATCGGCGTAATTGCGGGCGCGATGGCGTGGGCGCCGAACGCCACCGGTACGTTGCGCGAAGTGCTTCTGGGCACGGGCGTCGTGTTCTGGCTGGTGCTGGTGCCTGCGTGGCTGCTTTACGGCGTCGGGCGCGCCGGCCGCGCGGCGCTTGCGGCTGCGGGTCTGGTGGCTTTGAACGTCGCCGCCTTCGCCGCGCTGTCGCTGCCGGCGGGCCATCTGCTGCTGATCCTCGGACTGGTGTGGCTTGCCGACACCGCCGCCTATTTCGCCGGCAATGCCTATGGCCGACGCCGGCTGGCGCCTTCGATCAGTCCCGGCAAGACCTGGGAAGGCGTAGCCGCCGCCGCCGCCGCCACGCTCATCTACGCTATTATCTGCGCGCTGCCGGGCGCGCCGTTCGGGCCCTACGTAAGTGGGTCAACCTGGGTGGCCTACCTTGCCGGAGCGGTCCTGCTGTGCGGCGTGAGCATCGTCGGCGATCTTTTTGAATCGGCGCTCAAGCGCCGCGCGGGCGCCAAGGACAGCGGTTCGCTGCTGCCCGGCCATGGCGGCGTTCTCGACCGCATCGATAGCGTAATGTCTACACTGCCGATCGCCGCCATGCTGCTGCCTATACTCGCCAGATCATGACACCTGCAAAACGCGACGCTGATTCACGGCCGGCGCGCGCGCTCGTGATCCTCGGCGCCACCGGTTCCGTCGGCTCGAGCACGCTCGATGTCGTCGCACGACACGGGCAACTCTACCGCCTGCACGCGCTGACTGCTCATACCTCGAGCGAACGCCTGCTGGAGCTCTGCGAGCGCCATCGACCGCGCCACGCCGTGCTTTCGGGCCGCGCGGAGGATGCGGCGCTGCAGCGGCGCTTTGCTGAAGCCGGTTGCGAGCTGCGGTTCGGCTCCGCGGCGCTGGCCGAGGTCGCGGCGGCGGCGGAATGCGATGTCGTGATGGCGGCGATCGTCGGCGCCGCCGGGTTGCCGGCGACGCTGGCCGCGGCGCGTGCCGGCAAGCGCGTGTTGCTCGCCAACAAGGAAGCCCTGGTGATGGCCGGGCCGCTGTTCATGCAGGCGGCCGCCGACGCGGGCGCGGTCCTGCTGCCGATCGACAGTGAGCACAACGCGGTGTTCCAGTGCCTGCCGCAGGAGGCGAACGGCGTCTCGCTGCGCGGCGTGCGCCGCATTCAGCTGACCGCCTCCGGCGGTCCGTTCCGCGTGACTCCGGTCGAGCGCCTGGCGGCGGTAACGCCGGACGAGGCTTGCGCGCACCCGAACTGGGTCATGGGACGCAAGATCTCCGTGGATTCCGCCTCCATGATGAACAAGGGCCTCGAGGTGATCGAGGCGCACTGGCTGTTCGGCCTGCCGGCGGAGCGCATCGGCGTGCTGATCCATCCGCAAAGCGTGGTGCATTCGATGGTCGAGTACCGCGACGGCTCGGTGATCGCGCAGCTCTCGCACCCCGACATGCGCGTGCCGATCGCCCACGCGCTCGGCTTTCCGGAGCGCATCGACTCCGGGGCGCGCACCCTCGATCTGGGCGCCGTCGGCCAGCTCTCGTTCAGCCGACCGGATGCGGCGCGCTTTCCCTGCCTGGAACTCGCATACGGCGCGTTGCGCGCCGGCGGCACCGCGCCCGCAGTGCTGAACGCCGCGAACGAAGTCGCGGTGGAGGCGTTCCTTGCCGGCCGGCTGCGCTTTACCGGGATCGCGCCGGTGATCGAGGAAACGCTGGTCCGCGTCGCGACCGGTGCCGCCGCATCGCTCGAGCAGGTGATGGACGCCGACGCGCGCGGGCGCCGCGCGGCGGCAGATTGCGTGATTCGTCGCATGGGGCAGGCGGCATGAATTTCCTGTATACCGTCGCGGCGTTCATCGTCGCCCTGGGCGTGCTGATCGTGGTGCACGAGTACGGGCATTACCTGGTTGCCCGGTTGTGCGGGGTAAAGGTCCTGCGGTTCTCGGTTGGCTTCGGGCGCTCGCTGCTGAGCTGGCGGCGCGGGCGGGACCAGACCGAGTGGGTAATCGCCGCAATTCCCTTCGGCGGCTACGTGAAGATGCTGGACGAGCGCGAGGCGCCGGTGGCGGCGCACGAAGTCGCGCGCGCCTTCAACCGGCAAGGCGTGGCCAAGCGCCTGCTGATCGTCTGTGCCGGGCCGCTGTTCAATTTCCTGTTTGCCATCGCCGTGTACGCGGGCCTGTACATGGTCGGTGTGCCCGAGGCGCGCCCGGTTCTGGCCGAGCCGGCGGCGGCGACACTCGCGCAGGCCGCAGGGGTGCGCGGCGGTGACCTGGTGCGCGCGGTCGACGACCAGCCGGTCGCCACCTGGCAGGAGTTGCGTTGGCGCGTGCTGCAGGCCGCGCTGCAGCGCGAGTCGCTGCGCATCGCGGTGGTGAACGCGCGCGACCAGATCGCCATCCTCAACCTGGATCTGAGCAACTTTCCGGCCGACGAAGTCGAAAGCGACGTGCTCGAGCGGATCGGCCTGCGCCTGTTCCGGCCGGCGCTCGATCCGGTGCTGGCGCAAGTGATCGCCGGCAGCGCCGCCGCGCGCGCCGGACTGGAGCAGGGCGACCGCGTCACCCGCATCGAAGACCGGCCGGTGGCGACGTGGGAGGACCTGGTGCGGGAGGTGCGGCGGCGACCAGGACTGCCGACGCGCCTGCAGATCCAGCGCGGCGACCTCAGCATGGCCCTGCAGGTGACACCGGAGGAGCTGGCGGTGAACGGCGAGCGCATCGGCCGCATCGGCGTGGCGCCGGAGATTCCCGCCGCCCATGCCGAGCGCATCTTCGTGCACGTGCGCCACGGGCCGATCGCCAGCGTGGCGCTGGCGGCCGCCAAGACCTGGGACATCTCGATCTTCAGCCTGCGCATGCTCGGCAAGATGCTGCTCGGCCAGGTGTCCTGGAAGAACCTGTCGGGGCCGGTGACCATCGCCGACTTCGCCGGCCAGTCGGCGCAGCTCGGCTGGATCCCCTATCTGACGTTTCTCGCGCTGATCAGCATCAGCCTGGGCGTGCTCAACCTGCTGCCGATCCCCCCGCTGGACGGCGGTCACCTCATGTTCTACCTGGTCGAAGTGCTCAAGGGCAGCCCGGCCTCCGAGCGCGCGATCGAATTCGGCCAGCGTGTCGGCATCGCCCTGCTGCTGGTGCTGATGGCGTTCGCGTTCTACAACGACCTGACGCGGCTGTTCGCCGGCTGAAGCGGATATCGTTGATGCGCAAGCGCATTCTTGCGGCGCTCGCCTGGGCGCTGCTGGCGGCGGCCGGCGCCGCTGCCGCCGCCGATTTCCGCCCGTTTACGGTCAAGGACATCCGCGTCGAGGGCGTGCAGCGCACCGAGCCGGGTACCGTCTTCAGCTACCTGCCGGTCAAGGTGGGCGAGACGCTGACGGTGGACAAGGCGCAGCAGGCACTGCGCGCGCTGTTCGCCACCGGTTTCTTCAAGGACGTGCGACTCGAGGTCGACAACGACGTGCTGGTGGTCGTCGTGGAAGAACGTCCGGCGATCGCGCA
>JBDTMD010000271.1:0-3916 GCA_039934435.1 Burkholderiales bacterium | reverse complement strand
TCTCAGGCTGCGATCTCGGATACGGCGCGAGCATGATGGTCGCGCCCGTCTTGCCGGCAAGCGGCGCCACGATCTGCCAGAGTTCCTCGGTGATGAACGGGATGATCGGGTGCGCGAGGCGAAGCGCCGCTTCAAGCACCCGCACCAGCGTGCGGCGCGTGCCGCGCTGCTCGGCCGCGCCGCCTTTCGCGAGCTGCTCCTTTGCGACCTCGACATACCAGTCGCAGTACTCGTCCCAGACGAAGCGGTAGATGGCGCCGGCTGCGTTGTCGAAGCGGTACTCGCCGAATCCCTTCTCGACCTCGGCCTCGGCGCGCTGCAGCGTGCTCACGATCCAGCGGTCCCAGGCGGAGAGCTCGACGGGGGCTTTATCGTCCTGGCCGCAGTCCTGGCCTTCGGTGTTCATGAGCACGAAGCGCGACGCGTTCCACAGCTTGTTGCAGAAATTGCGATAGCCCTCGCAGCGCCCGAGGTCGAAGTTGAGGGTGCGCGCGAAGGTGGCCTGCGCAGCGAACGTGAAACGCAGCGCATCGGCGCCGAAGGCGGGGATGCCCTGGGGATAATGCGTACGCACGTACTTCTCGATCTTCGCCTTGTGATCGGCCTTGAGCAGCCCCACGGTCGACTTGGCGAGCAGCGCCGGCAGCGTGATGCCGTCGATCAGATCCAGCGGGTCGAGCGTGTTGCCCTTGGACTTCGACATCTTCTCGCCCTCGGCGTCGCGCACGATGGCGTTGATGTAGACGTCGCGGAACGGCACCTTGCCGGTGAAGTGCCGCGTCATCATGATCATGCGCGCCACCCAGAAGAAGATGATGTCGAAACCCGTGACCAGCACGGACGAGGGCAGGAACACCTCCAGGTCGCGGGTCTTTTCCGGCCAGCCGAGGGAAGAGAAGGGAACGAGCGCCGAAGAGAACCAGGTGTCGAGCACATCCGCATCGCGCCGCAGCTTCGCGCCGCCTGCTTTCGCGCGCGCTTCCTCCTCGGTGCGTGCGACATAGATTTTGCCGGACTCGTCGTACCAGGCCGGGATCTGGTGTCCCCACCACAGCTGCCTGGAAATGCACCAATCCTGGATGTTCTGCAGCCAGTGGTCGTAGGTGCTGCGCCAGTGCTCCGGGAAAAACTTCACCTCCCCGCCGGCAACCGCCTCCAGTCCGGACTTTGCGAAGGACTCCATCTTCACGAACCACTGGTCGGTAAGCATCGGCTCCACCACTACGCCGGTGCGGCCCGATTTTGGCAGCACCATCTTGTGCGGCTCGGCGCCGACCAGGTAATTTTCGCGCTCGAGTTGCGCCACCACAGCCTTGCGCGCGGCATATCGGTCCATACCCTGGAACTGCTTCGGGCCGTTCGCATTGACTTTCGCGTCGAGCGTGAATATGACGATCAGCGGCAGCTGGTGGCGCAGCGCTGCGCCGTAGTCGTTGAAATCGTGCGCGCCGGTGATCTTCACGCAGCCTGTGCCGAACTCGCGGTCGACCATCTCGTCGGCTACAACCGGGATGGTGCGATCGCACAGCGGCAGGATCACGTGCTTGCCGACCAAGTGTTGGTAGCGCGGGTCCCCAGGATGCACCGCCACCGCGCCGTCGGCGAGCATGGTCTCCGGGCGCGTGGTCGCGATGGTCATGCCGCGCAGGCTGACTGAATGGCCTTCCTTGTCGCTCGAGCGCTGCGGGCCGTCGACGAACGGGTAGAGGATGCGCCACATCGTGCCGGTCGCCTCCTCGTTATCAACTTCGAGATCCGAGACCGCGGTGCCGAGCACCGGATCCCAGTTCACCAGGCGCTTGCCGCGATAGATCAGGCCCTCCTCATACAAGCGCACGAACACTTCCACCACGGCACGCGACATCTTCGCGTCCATGGTGAAGTAGCCGGCCTTCTGACCTTCGGTGTCGGCATAGGTCCAGTTGCCCGAGGCGCCGAGGCGCCGCATCTGGCCCATGATGGACGCGCCGGACTGCTGCTTCCACTGCCAGACGCGCTCGACGAACTTGTCCCGGCCCAGGTCGTGCCGCGACTGGCCCTGCTCCTGCAGCTGTCGCTCGACGACGATCTGCGTGGCGATGCCGGCGTGATCGGTCCCGACCACCCAGTTGGTGTTCGCGCCGCGCATGCGGTGATAGCGAACGAGCGCGTCCATGAGCGTCTGCTGGAACGCGTGGCCCATGTGCAGGGTGCCGGTAACGTTCGGCGGCGGCAGCTGGATGCAATAGGCGGGCACGGCATCGCCGCGATGCGCGAAACGGCCCGCTTCCTCCCATTGCTTGTACCAGCGGGCCTCGACCGCGCGCGGGTCGAAGCTCTTGTCGAGCGCCATGGTCAGGCGCCCGATGCCGCGGATCGCTTTGCCGCCAGCGCGCCGGCGTCGAGCTTGCGCGCCTGCAGCTCGCGCGCCACGGCAACGGCGACCGCTTCGTGCAGCGCCGTGCGCATCGCGTCGCCCAGCGCAGCAAGCGCCGGCTGCAGTTCGTTCTCCAGTCGTTGCAGCACCGCCCGTTCCAGTTCGCGCGACAGGGCTTCCACCGCCGCGGCATCGAGTGCGGAAGCGCCGGCGGGACTGTTCGGATCCACGATCTCGGTGAGTACCGGCACGTCGTCGCCGCCGCCAGGGGCGGCTTCCCGGTGGCGCTTGAGCAGCGCGTCCACGCGCTGCACCAGGGGATTCGGATCACTCACCGCGGCTCTCCCCGGCGAGGTCGTGATTGGCGACCTCGTAGCCGCGCTCCCGGTAGAACCGGAAGCGCTCGCGCGCTGCCTGGCGGTCGGCGTCGTCGCGGGCCACCACCTCGAGCAGGCGCTCGAAACGTTCGAAGGCCGGTGGCGTTTCCGGCGCGAGGTTGAGCAGAATGTCGCACCCTGCGGCCGCGTCGGCCTGGGCGCCGATCAGCACTGGTGTGTCTGCGGCGAGCGCATCGTCGGCGCGGCAGTGCGGGACGAAGCCGGTCGCCGGCCAGGTCCACAGCAGCCGGTCGATCTGCTGCGCCGCATCGGCCTGCGGCGCATAAATCAGGAGCCGCTTGCCCTGCGACAGCGCCTTGCCGGCGAGGCGGCACGCCACCTGCAGCTTGTCGGCGGCATTGAAATAGAAATCGACCCGGGTCATCGTCCCGCGCGGGCGAGCGCGAAGCGCACCAGCAAGGGAACGGGCCGGCCGGTCGAACCCTTGTCGCGACCGCTTTTCCATGCCGTGCCGGCAATGTCGAGGTGCGCCCAGCGCAGCTTTTTCGTGAAGCGCGCCAGGTAACAGGCGGCGGTGACACTGCCGGCGGGCCGGCCGCCGATATTCGCCATGTCGGCGAAGTTCGAGCGCAACTGCTCCTGGTAATCCTCCCACAGCGGCATCGGCCACACCCGGTCCCAGGCGTCGTCGCCCGCGGCGCGCAGCGCATCGGATAGCTTCTGATCGTTGGCGAACAAGCCGCTGGCCACATGGCCGAGCGCGATGACGCAGGCGCCGGTCAGCGTGGCGATGTCCACCACCGCGTCGGGCTTGAGCCGCTCGGCGTAGGTGAGCGCGTCGCACAGGATCAGGCGTCCCTCGGCATCGGTGTTGAGGATCTCGACCGTCTGTCCCGACATCGTCGTCACCACGTCGCCGGGCCGCGCCGCCGCGCCGCCGGGCATGTTTTCGCAGGTCGGGACGACGCCTACTACATTCACCGGCGCTTTCATCCCGGCCAATGCGCGCAGCGTGCCGAGCACGCTGCCGGCGCCCGACATGTCGAATTTCATTTCGTCCATCTCGCCCGCGGGCTTGAGTGATATGCCGCCCGTATCGAAGGTGATGCCCTTGCCGACCAGGACCAGCGGCGGGTCTTTCTTCGCGCCGCCGGCGTAGCGCAGCACGATCAGCTTGGGCGGCTGGTGCGAGCCGCGCGTAACGGCGAGGAGGGCACCCATG
>JBDTMD010000270.1:0-3920 GCA_039934435.1 Burkholderiales bacterium | reverse complement strand
CGAGAACTCCGCCTTCTTCATGCCCTTCAGCATGAACCGGCACTTCAAGAAGGCGCCGCGGCTCCTGGCGCGTGCCGCGGGCATGTACTACTACACGCCCGAGGGCCGCAAGGTGCTCGACGGCTCGGCGGGGCTGTGGTGCGTCAACGCCGGGCATTGCCGCGAGCGGATCGTCAAGGCGGTGCAGAAGCAGGTCGCCGAGCTCGACTTCGCGCCCGCGTTCCAGATGGGGCATCCGCTCGCCTTCGAGTTCGCCGACAAGCTGGCGAGCCTCGCGCCCGGGGATCTGAAGCGCATTTTCTTCACCAATTCCGGCTCCGAATCGGTCGACACTGCGCTCAAGCTCGCGCTCGCCTATCACCGCGTGCGCGGCGAGGGCCATCGCGTGCGCCTGATCGGCCGCGAGCGCGGCTACCACGGCGTCAATTTCGGCGGCACCGCGGTCGGCGGCATGGTCGGCAATCGCAAGATCTTCGGCGCGCTGGTCACCGGCGTCGATCACATTCGCCACACGCACGACCTGGAGAAGAACGCGTTTTCGCGCGGCCAGCCCCGGCATGGCGCCGAGCTCGCCGACGACCTCGAGCGCCTGTGCGCGCTGCACGACCCCTCGACCATTGCCGCGGTCATCGTCGAGCCCGTCGCCGGCGCGGGCGGCGTGCTGGTGCCGCCGGTGGGCTACCTCGAGCGCCTGCGCGCCATCTGCGACAAGCACGGCATCCTGCTCATTTTCGACGAGGTGATCACGGCCTGGGGGCGCCTGGGCAAGACCTTCGGTGCGCAGCACTTCAACGTCATGCCGGACCTGATGACGACCGCCAAGGGCATCACCAACGCCACGGTGCCGATGGGCGCCGTGTTCATGCGCGAGGCGCTGTTCCAGGCGTTCATGGTCGGGCCGGAGAATGCGATCGAGGTGCCGCACGGCTATACCTACTCGTCGCATCCGCTCGCTTGCGCCGCGGGACTCGCGACCATGCAGGTGTACGAAGAAGAGGGACTGTTCGCGCGCGCTGCCGAGTTGTCGCCGTACTGGGAGGAGCAGGCGCACTCGCTGAAGGGCCTGCCCAACGTGATCGACATCCGTAACATCGGACTGATCGCCGCCATCGAGCTCGCGCCGCGCGCGGGCGCACCCGGCACGCGCGCCCTCGACGTCCATATCAAGGCCTTCGAGCGGGGCGCCTACATCCGCGTGGCGGCGGATACCATCGCGCTGTCGCCGCCGCTCATCATCAAGAAAAGCGAGATCGACCAGCTGTTCGAAATCGTACGCGACGTGCTCAAGTCAACCGACTGAGGATCGCGGAAAGGAAAAGCCATGTTCGGCATCGGCAAGAAAAACAAAGACGCACCGGCCTCCGAAGCGCCAGCCAGCGAGGCCAGCGGGGGGCGCGCGTCCAATCGAATGCAAGTGGGGCTGCTGGCTGTGGTGCTGGTGGCCGGCCTCGGCTACCTCGCCTACGAATACCTGCCGGGTCTTCTGGATAGCACGCCGCCGCCGGTACCCATGCAGGCCGCGCCGAAGCCGGCCGCGCTCGCCGCGGCTCCTGCCCGGCTGCCCGCGGTGCCGCCCGCGGCAGTCGCGACAAAGCCGGAACCGGCGGCCAAGCCGGCCGCGAAGGTCGAGCCGATGACAAAGTCCGAGCCTATGGCCAAGGCCGAGCCGATGGCGAAGTCCGAGCCCAAGCCGGAGCCCGTCGCCAAGCCCAAGCCGGAGCCAAAGCCGGAACCCATGGCGAAGTCCGAGCCCAAGCCGGCACCGGTCATGACGGCGGCGGCATCCGATCCGCCGGCGCCTGCGACCACCGCGCCTGCAGCCGAGCCCAAGCCCGCGCCGCCAATTGCAGCGCCGCCGACCACGCTAACGCCCGTGTCTTCGGTGCTCGGGCCGCCGCCCGTCACGACGAAGTACAACGACGTCATGACCGCCGTGCTGTTCGGCGATCGCGAAGCGGTGTCGAAGCTGCTCGATCTCGGCCGCTGGGTGGACAAGCCTGACTCGAACGGCCTGACGCCGCTGATGGCGGCGGTGCTGATGCGCGACGCGGACATGGTGCAGCTGCTGCTCGATCGCGGCGCTGATCCGAACCTGCAGGCGCCGGGCGGCGAGGTCGCTCTCGAGATGGCGCGCCGCAACGGCGACGGTGCATCCGAATCGCAGCTGCTGAGGGCGGGCGCTAAGTACTGAGCGCTATTTGACGGCCGTCCGCACCACGCCGAGGCGCCGGCCACGTGTCTGCTGCTTGAGCCGCGGCGGCGTCACCAGGTCGCGCACGAAGTTGGGCAGCGCGAACACGCCTTCGTGGGTCTCGCCGTTGTAGTACCTGAGCTCGGTCATCTTCCTCTGCTCGATGCGGCGGTCGATCTCGTCGGCCGTGTAGGCCTTCGGATCGAGCTTGTCCGAGCACACCGCCATCGCCCAAAGCGAACCGTAGAGCGGGATGTACATGGTGTAGGGCCGCACGATGCGGAAGATGCCGTTCAGGCGCTGCGCCAGCTCGCCCACGCGCTCCGGCTGCGCCACGGGCGAGCCGATATGCAGCACCAGCGCACCGCCCGGCGCGAGCGCGTGCCGGCATTGCTGGAAGAACTCGGCCGCGTACAGCGATTCCGCCGGCCCCATGGGATCGTTCAGGTCGAGCGCGATCAGCTCGAAGCGCTCCTGCGTCTCGCGCACGAACTTCATGCCGTCGCCGATCAGCACGCGCAGCTTCGGGTTGTCGAAGACGCCCTTGTGCACCGCCTGGAAGTGCTCCTTGGCCACCTCGATCACCTGGGCGTCGATCTCGCACATGGTCACCTGCTCGACCGACGGGTGCTTGAGCGCCTCCTCCGAGGAGCCGCCGTCGCCGCCGCCGATGATCAGCACCTTCTTCGGCGCCGGGTGCGCGCTGAGCGCCGGATGGATCAGGTTCTCGTGATAGACGAACTCCTCCTTCTCGGAGGTCATGTTGAACCCGTCGAGGCGGAACAGCTTGCCGTAGTGCGGCGTGTCGTAGATCTGCAGGTGCTGGAAGCGCGTCTGCCAGTCGCCGACCTGCCGCGCGGCCTTGATGTAGAAGCCGGTCGAGTCGTTGAGCGGCTCCATCAGCAGGTGGCTGCCGCGCTCGACTTCGTGGCGCGCGCACTCCGCGGGCTGGAAGTAGGCGACGATGGACTCGAACAGCTTGCGCGCCTTGGCGCTGTTGTCGTCGCTGTAGTTGCAGACGTAGACGTCGAGCGTCAGCCCCTGCTTTTCGGGCCAGGTATGGATGGCGAGGTGCGACTCGGCCAGCACCACGGTGCCGGTGAAGCCGGAGCCGTCGAACTGGTGAAAGCTCGCGTCCATCGTCGTCAGGCCGGCGTCGCGCACGAATTCCAGGCACTTGCCCTTGAACTCCGCGCCATCCAGCAGCAGACGCGGGTCGCAGCGGCAGCCGCCCAGATCACCGATGAGATGCAGACCGTTCATGTCCGTTCCCCCCGAAAAACGAGAAGGCGCAGCCCCGCACGTACCGATCCAGGCTGCGCCCCCGCGTTACCGCCTTGCGGCGAAAAACCGAGTTCTTTGGTGTCGTTCAATTCGTGCAATACCCCGCTTGGGCCGCCCCGCACTTACACATGCGAAGCTAAGCGCCGGTTGCAAATTTGCGCCTCATCTCGGTAGTCACTGCGTCGATCAGGCGCCGCGCGATCGAGATTTTGCTTGGAAGTTTAGGTAATTGCAATACATCGAACCAGTCCGCGGCCTCGATTTCTCCTTCCTGCGCGCGAATCTCGCCGCCCGCCCAGTCGCAGACGAACGCGATCATCAGACTGTGGGGAAACGGCCACGGCTGGCTGGCGAAGTATTCGAGGTTGGTGACCGCGACGCCGACCTCCTCGGCGACTTCGCGCGCCACGCACTGCTCGAGCGTCTCGCCGGGCTCGACGACGCC
>JBDTMD010000269.1:0-3945 GCA_039934435.1 Burkholderiales bacterium | reverse complement strand
GGGCCGCCAGAACATCATCGCGATGAAAAACAGGAACGCGAACACGTAGCCCCATTCGATGTGCAGGATGTAGCCGCCCACCGAGATGAACTGGGCGAAGATGAACGCGGCGATGAAGCCGCCGACCATGTTGCCGAGGCCGCCCAGCACGCAGATCATGAAGGTGATGGGGCCGAAGGTGAGGCCGATCGCGGGGTGGATGTCGTACTGCAGCACCAGCAGGCAGGCGGCGAGTCCCGCGAGGCCGCCGCCCAGCGCCGAGGTGATGACGAAGATGCGGTTCGTGTTCACGCCCATCAGCGGCATGATGGCGCGGTCCTGCGAAATGGCGCGGATCGCCGTGCCAATGAAAGTGCGCGTGAGAAACAGGTACACGCCAATCATGCCGGCGAGCGCCACCAGGAAGGCGATGAGCCGCGCGAAGCTTAGGTACACGCCGCCCACCTGCAGCGCCGGCAGGCTGACGCCGATGTTGCGGAATTCGACGCCGAAGGCGAGCGTGGCGGCGGCCTGCAGGAAAAACAGCACGCCGCCCGTCACCAGCAGCTGGTTGATCGGCTCGGCGGCGAGCACCGGACGAATGACGAACTGGTGCAGCAGCGCGCCGAGGAAGGCGACGATCAGGATCGCCATCAGCATCGCCAGCCACAGCGGCCAGCCGAACACATTGTGAAAGTAGTACACCGCGTACATGCCGATCATCACCAGCTCGGCGTAGCAGATCCACACCACGTCGATGACGCCGAAGATCAGATTGAGCCCCAGCGCGAGGAGCGCCAGCACGCCGCCGAGCAGCAGCCCGTTGATCACCGCCTCGAGCAGGAAGCTATCGAAGAATGCCATCGTGCCTCCGGGCCTAGAGCCCCAGGTAAGCCTTCTTGATCAGGTCGCTGTCGAGCATCTGCGCGCTGGTGCCGGCGAGCTTGATGCGCCCGGTCTCCAGCAGGTAGGCCCGGTTCACGACTTTCAGCACCTGGCGGATGTTCTGCTCGACGATCAGCACCGTGTAGCCCTCCCTGCAGATGCGCCGCACCAGCTCGAAGATCGACTGCACCACCACCGGGGCGAGGCCCGCCGAGGGCTCGTCGAGCAAGAGCAGCTTCGGCCCCGACATCAGCGCTCGGCCGATTGCGCACATCTGCTGCTCGCCGCCCGAGAGCGTGCCGGCGACCTGGTCGCGCCGCTCGCGCATGCGCGGGAACAGCGAATACACGAACTCGAGCCGCTCGGCGTACCTGGCGCGCGCCGCCGGTATGAAGGCGCCCATGCGCAGGTTGTCCTCGACCGAGAGCTTGGCGAACAGGCGCCGGTTCTCGGGCACGTGGGCGATGCCGCTGGCGATCACTTCGTGCGCCGGCACCTGGGCAAGCGGCCGCCCTTCCATGCGGATCTCGCCCGAGCGCGGATGGATCAGCTTCGAGATCACGCGCAGCAGCGTGGTCTTGCCGGCGCCGTTCGGCCCGATCACCGCCACCGACTCGCCCGCCTTCACCTCGAGGCTGACGTCGAACAGCGCCTGGAAGCCGCCATAGCCCGCGCTGACGTTGATCACGTTGAGCATCAGCCGGGCCTCGCCGCGACCGTGGCCTGCACGTCGCCGGCATCGGTGCCGAGGTACACCTCGATCACCTTGCGGTCGTGCGCCACCGCCTCGGGTTTGCCCGCGGCGATCACCTCGCCGTGGTCGAGGACGATGCAGCGGTCGACGACGCGCATCAGCACGCCCATGATGTGCTCGACCCAGATGATCGATATGCCGCGCTTTTCGCGGATGCCCGCCAGCATGTCGGCCGCCTGGTCCATCTCGGTGTGGTCGAGGCCGCCGAGCGACTCGTCGGCGAGCAGCAGCTGCGGCCGCGTGGCGAGCGCACGCGCCAGCTCCAGCTTCTTCAGTCCCGCGGCGCCCAGCCCATCGACGCGCGCCGCCGGATCCGCGGGCAGGCCCACCAGATCGAGCGCCTCCCTCGCCTGGGCGAAAGCATGCTCGCGCGAGGGCCGGTTCTCCTGGCCGTAGTAGGCGGCGAGCGCGACGTTTTCGTGGATCGACAAGCGCCGGAAAGGGCGCGGGATCTGAAACGTGCGCGCGATGCCGAGATGCGCCACGCGGCTGGCCGTCTCGCCGCCGATTTCGCGATCGCGAAATCGAATCGATCCCGAAGTGGGCGCCAGCGTGCCGGCGATGAGATTGAAGGTGGTGCTCTTGCCCGAGCCGTTCGGCCCGATCAGCCCGAGGATCTCGCCCTCCTTCAGCTCGAAGCCAACGCGGTTGACCGCGGTGAAGCCGCCGAACTGCTTGGTCAGGCCGGAAACAGTGAGCATCGCGCAGGATCGCCCGGCCCCCTCTCCCGCGCTGGGAGAGGGAGGGGCGCGGACATCGTCGACGGTCGGCCGTCTACTTGGAGTAGGCCGAGCTCTTCGGGATCGGCAGCACCGGGTCCGCGGTCTTGATCGCGGTCGGATACACGATTTTGGTCTTGCCGCCCGTGTACTGCATCACCACCGGCGAGGAGCGCTCGTTCTGGCCCGCCATCTCGGTTCCCGGTCCGAAGAACTTCACTCCGTAGCCCTGGATCGTGCCGCCGACCGGGATGTCGGTGTCGAGCGCAGCCTTCCTGAGCGACTCGGGGTCGATGCCGCCGTACTTCTTGATCGCGCGCGGCAGCACGTCGGTCAGGAAGACCCAGGTCTGGCTGAAGCCCATCGAGACATGCGGCGGGACCACGTCCGCCTTGGCCTCGGCCTTGTAGCGCTTCACCATTTCCTTGGTCAAGTCCCCCAGGCCGGGCGCGAGCGTCTTCGGATCGAGCAGCTGCGCGGCCACCGGGTCGACGTTGTAGATGTACTCGGCCTCCTTGCCGAAGGCCTCGTGCAGCTTGTCGAACTGGCCGTAGCCCGCACCGCCGCCGATCAGCGCCGACCACTTCAACCCCTGCTCCTTGGCCTGGCGCCAGAACAGCGTGATGTCCGGGTTGTAGCCGGTGTGCAGGATGACGTCGGCGTTCGCGCGGCGCAGCTTGGTCACGAGCGAGGACAGGTCCGGCGCAGTGGCCGAGTAGCCCTCCTTCAGCACGATCTGCATGCCGTCCTTCTTGCAGATGTTCTCCTGCGCGGCGGCCACGCCCGAGCCGTAAGGCCCGTCCTCGTGGATGATCGCGAGCTTCAGGTCCTTCGGGTCCTTGTGCAGGTACTTCTTCGCGTTCTCGTTCAGGAAGCCGCAGGTCGCGTCGCCGTACTGGTCGGAGTGGATCTGGGCGCGGAACACGTGCGTCAGGTTCTTGCCCTTGAACACGCTCGAAGCCACGCAGACGTCCGCCCACATGAATTTCTTGGCCGCGTCGACCTTTTGCGCCATCGGCACGCAGTGCGCGCTCGAGTACACGCCCATGATGAGGTCGACCTTTTCCTGGTCGAGCAGGCGCGTCGCCTCGCTGATCGCCACCTCGGCCTTGGACTGCGCGTCGGCATAGATCGGAACGATCTTGTAGCCGTCGACGCCGCCCTTCTCGTTGATCATGTCGATGGCGATCTTGGTGCCGATGGCCGCGGCCACCGAGCCGCCGGCGGCGAATGGCCCGGTGTAGTCGTAGATGACGCCGATCTTGATTTCCTTGCCTTGCGCGAGCGCGAGCGACGAGCACGCCGCAAGCGCGGCGGCGACGGCGAGCGTGCGCATACCTTGGCTAATCATGGGTGTCTCCTCCTTGTTCGGGCCAGTCTTTCGCAGACCGGGCGGTCGTGTCAAGCGCGATTCGCGTCGGCGCGCACCAGGTCGGCGCCCTTCTCGGCGAGCGCGAATACCGCGGCGTTGGTGTTTCCCGAGACCACGCCGGGCATGATGGAGGCGTCGATCACCCGCAAAGCCTCGAGCCCGCGCACCCTGAGCCGGCTATCGACCACGGCGCGCCCGTCCTCGCCCATGCGGCAGGTCGAAGTCGGGTGAAATAC
>JBDTMD010000268.1:0-3981 GCA_039934435.1 Burkholderiales bacterium | reverse complement strand
ACCCCCTTGCGGTCCACATCGGCGATCGTTTTGAGGGGCGACCCGGCGGGCACCAGGTAGCAGGCCTCGATCTCCACATAAGGCGCGGTGAAGTCGATTTCGGCGGCGCGCTGCGGCTCGGCGCCGATGAAGGCGACGTCCCATTCGCCTTTCTTCGCTCCATCGGCGACCGCGCCGACTTTCTCGTACTTGCGCAGCTCGGCGCTGACGCCGAGCCGGCGCGCCAGCTCCTGCGCGAGGTCGGGAACGATGCCGCGGATCGTGCCGTCCGCGTTCCGCTGCACGAGGAGGAAATTGCTCAGGTTGACGCCTACGCGCAGCTTGCCGGTGGGGGTGAGCTCTTTCATAGGTCAGTAGCGTACCAGCACCCGGTAGCGCAGGGTGGCATTGCCCTCGGCCGGCACGCGAATCTTCCATTGCGCCGTGCCCGCGGCAACCTTCTCGTGGCGCTGCGTTTCCTGCAGCATGGTCCAGTCGCCCGGCACCGGCTCGCGCACCACGACCGTGACGGCGTCTTTCTTCGCGTTGCGCAGCACGATCTCGTAAGCGCTCTCGTGCACGGTGCTCCAGGGAGAATAGGTGTCGCGCCGCTTGAAGTCGGTCTGCTTCTTGTCGGCGGTGACATCGAATGCCTCGCCGAGCTTGAGGCGCACGCGCTCGTTCTTCGGCGTGTGGTCGATGCGGTCCTCGCCGACGAACTGGGCGTTGCCGGCGCCGTCCTTCTTGTAGACGCGCACCACGCCCTTCGGCATCGGCAGGCCGAGGCGCGAGGCCTCGCGGTTCTCGAACTGCACGAACACGCCGACCTTCATCTTCTGGCCGAGGTTGCCGATGCTCGAGCGGTAGTAGTAGTCGTTGCCCTGGAGGACGAGCTCCTTGGTCACCGGCACGCCGGTGCCGGAGAGCAGCGCCACCTGCTTGGCCTGGTTGTCGCTGATCGTCGTCGGCCGCTGCAGTGTGTACAGGTGGTACTCAAACAGCGACTCCTCCGCCATGTCGGCCGCGCGCGACTCGGGAACCGCGCGCATGCGGCCTGCTTTGGCGGCCATCACCATTTCGTTGCGCACCTGGTTCACGTCGCCGGCAACGAGCTGCAGGCGCGCGTCGGGGTAGGACGTGCCGCTGCGGTTGGTGAGCGTCACCCAGCCATTGAGGTCGAGGGCGTCGTCGGCGGCGTTCAGCTCGGCGACGTAATCGGCCTTCCAGGCGAGTCCGGCCGAGAGGTAGGACAGCTCCACGGTCTGGCTGCCGGCGCGGGTGCTCGCCAGCTCGCTGACCAGCGTCGGGCGGTCGCGCAGGTTGGCCGGCACGCCGTCGTAGACGATGCGGCCCGGCAGGCCGGTCTCGATGCGATCGCCGATCTTCAATACGACGCCGTTGTTGGCGGCGAGCACGGTTGCGGTCTCGATCGATTCGGCGCCGGTCTGCGGGTGCGTCTTGACGATGCGCACCTCACGGCCGACGTATTTCTCCAGCAGCTTGGCCGGGGTCAGCAGGTCGAAGTCGAAATTCTGCTCGATGAGGCGCAGCGCACCGGCGTGCGACAGGCTGCGCAGCAGCGCCGTCTCGGGGCGCATTTGCGCGCTCACCTCGCGCAGCGCGAGGCGGTTGAGGCCGCTGTCCAAAGTGATGCGGCGCACGTCCTTGATCAACGCCAGGTTCTCGTTGTAGATGGTGACGGCGACCGACTGCTGGTCGGCGAGGGTGCTCGGCTTCTCGGTCACCGCGGCCTGCGCGGTACCCAGAGTGCAGAAGGCGGCCGCGAGGGCGGCCTGGAGCAGGGTGCGTTTCATGGTGTATCCCTTTCGTGCGTTGTAGGCGATGCAGCTATAAACGCAACAGAGCGCCGAAAGGGTCAAGCGGAAGACGAATCGGGGTCTTAGATCGCCTGCGCCGGTGATCGCGACCGGCGTGTGCCGAACGCATGCACGATGCGGATGCCGCGGAATTGCCGCCGCATGCTCGGGTTGCCCAGCAGGTCCGCGAGCGTCGTCTGGTCGAGCGTCGCGACGAACGCGCGGCTGCCGCGGTCGAGCGCGGTCTTGAGCGAGCATCCCGGACTGAGGACGCAGTCCAGCGCGCCGCAGTCGACGATGCTGAGGTCCTCCTCCATCGCGAGGATCAGCTGGCCGAGCCGGATCGAGGCCGGGTCGCGCCCCAGCATGATGCCGCCGCCGCGGCCGCGCGTGGAACTGAGGTAGCCGAGCCGCGCCAGCTTGTGCACCACTTTGCGCAAGTGCTCCAGCGAGATCCGGTAGAAGGCCGCGATTTCCGCCATGGTGCACACGCGGCCGTCCTCGCGGCCCACGAACACCACGACGCGCAATGCGTAGTCAGTGAAGCGGGTAAGCTGCATCGCGTCCTCGATCGTCTGCGCCCGGCGAGAGGCGGCGGGCGTCCATGTTACCCCACAGCAGCTTGAACGCGATCCATGCCAGCAGCGCGAAGCCGATCACGAGCAGCCATGCGCCCAGTCGCCGCTGGTCGTCCAGCGCGTAGTTGTTGCACAGTCGCAGCGGCGAGATCAGATACAGCCATCCCAGGCGAAAGCAGCTCGCGACCAGCTCGAGCAGGACTACGCCGCGGATTACAAAACCGGCGCGGGGCCAGCTCAGCGCGATCGGCATCCCGGCCAGCAGCGGTAGCGACAAGTGCTTCGCGACGTCCATCAGGGGTTCGCGGGCCGCGGCATCGAGCGAGCGCGGCAGCATCCAGAACATCACCGCCACAGTGGCGAGGACCAGCCCGCTCAAGCCGCCGCGGTTCCACGGCGCAACGTGAGCGCTCCAGCGTGCGGGCAGCACATGGCCGAGCACCACCCCGACACAGACCAGCAGCGGAATCTGCAGCAGCATCTGCGCCGTCATGCGCGCCTCCAGCAATGGCCGGAGCGCGAGCAGCGCGAGCAGCAGCCCGAGCGCCGAGGCAAGCAGCGCTCGGCGCACGATCAGCCCTGCAAGCGGCGTTCGGACTCGCGCGCGACCGCCGCCGGATCGCCCGGATCGAAGATCTGCACCAGGCGCCCGCGCGGGTCTACGAGGTGTATTCCGCCATTGTGGGTATAGCCGCCCATGCCGTCCGGGATGACCGTGATGCCGAAAGTCTGCTCGAGGCGGGCGAGCCCCTCGGCGTCCACTGGCCGCGCCGCACGCCAGCCGGCACCGTGCCCGCCAAATTGCTTCAGATAGCCGGTCAATCGATCGGGCGTGTCGCGCACAGGGTCGAAGCTGATGCTCAGCAGCGCCACCCTGTCCTGCGCGATGGGCCCCGCCAGCGCGGCCTGCAACTGAGCGAAGTCACCGCCCAGCGCGAGGCACAGCGTTGGGCAGCTGGTGTAGACGAAATCGACCAGCAGCCAGCGCCCGCGCAGGTCGGCGAGCGCGAAGCGCGCACCCGACTGGTCCTGCAGCGCCGCGTCGGGTACCGCGACCGGATGGCGCTGCACCGCCAGGCGGCGCGCGTTCTCCGTGGTAAAGGCCCGAAAGCCGTCAGTCGCCCAGCCGAGCAGCGCGCCGCCCGCCAGCAGCAGCGCCGCGCTAGCCAGCGCCGTGCGCAGGGCCGCCATCGGTTGCCCGCAGCAGGCCGGCGGAAATGCGCAGCGCGAATACCAGCATCGCGACGACCACCAGCGCCGCTGCCACCGACGCCACGCGGTCGTACGACAGCCACTGCGCGAAGTGCGTCGCGTAGCGCCGCGGCTCGCTGGCGTGCCCGCCGGCGAGGTACATCATCACGAAAACAAGGCCGCCGAGAAGATAGGCGCTGAAGCCGTGCCGATCGCCCGCGCGCTCGGGCGCGTCGGCGCCGCGCTCGATCAGGTAGTACATGAACGCCAGCAGCATCGGCAGCACGCCGAGCAGCAGATAGAAGTGGAAATGTCCCGGCACCCAGGTGGTGTTGTGCATGACGCGATTGGCACTGATGGTGGCGTCCACGATCGCCGGCACCACGCCCGCCGCCCAGCCGAACATCGACAGCACG
>JBDTMD010000267.1:0-3986 GCA_039934435.1 Burkholderiales bacterium | reverse complement strand
GCCGCAACGTCGTGCTCGAGCGCTCGTTCGGCGCCCCCACCGTCACCAAGGACGGTGTCTCGGTCGCCAAGGAAATCGAGCTGAAGGACAAGTTCGAGAACATGGGCGCGCAGATGGTGAAAGAAGTCGCTTCCAAGACCTCGGATGTCGCCGGCGACGGCACCACCACCGCCACCGTGCTGGCCCAGGCGATCGTGCGCGAAGGCATGAAGTTCGTCGCCTCGGGCATGAACCCGATGGACCTGAAGCGCGGCATCGACAAGGCCGTGATCGCGGTCACCGATGAGCTGAAGAAGATCTCGCAGCCGTGCAAGACTTCCAAGGAAATCGCCCAGATCGGATCGATCTCGGCCAACTCCGACGCGGACATCGGCAAGATCATCGCCGACGCCATGGACAAGGTCGGCAAAGAAGGCGTGATCACGGTCGAGGACGGCAAGAGCCTGCAGAACGAGCTCGAGCTTGTCGAAGGCATGCAGTTCGACCGCGGCTACCTGTCGCCGTATTTCATCAACAACCCCGAGAAGCAGATCGCGGTGCTGGATGAGCCCTACCTCCTCCTGCACGACAAGAAGATCAGCTCGATCCGCGAGCTGCTGCCGGTCCTCGAGCAGGTGGCGAAGTCCGGCAAGCCGCTGGTCATCATCGCCGAGGAAGTCGAAGGCGAGGCGCTCGCCACGCTGGTGGTGAACAACATCCGCGGGATTCTCAAGACCGTGGCCGTCAAGGCGCCGGGCTTCGGCGACCGCCGCAAGGCGATGCTGGAAGACATGGCGATCCTGACCGGCGGCACGGTGATCAGCGAAGAGCTGGGCCTGAAGCTGGAGAACATCACGCTGAAGGACCTCGGCAAGGCGAAGAAGATCGAGGCCGGCAAGGAAAACACCACCATCATCGACGGCGCCGGCGTCAAGAAGGACATCGAGGCGCGCGTCAAGCAGATCCGCGTGCAGATCGAAGAGGCGACCAGCGATTACGACAAGGAAAAGCTCCAGGAGCGCGTGGCGAAGCTCGCCGGCGGCGTGGCGCTGATCAAGGTCGGCGCGGCCACCGAAGTCGAGATGAAGGAGAAGAAGGCCCGCGTCGAGGACGCGCTGCACGCGACCCGCGCGGCTGTCGAAGAGGGCATCGTCCCCGGCGGCGGCGTGGCGTTCCTGCGCGCGAAGAAAGCGCTCGAAGGCAAGCTGAAGGGCGACAACCACGACCAGGACGCGGGCATCAAGATCGTGATGCGCGCCCTGGAAGAGCCGCTGCGGCAGATCGTCGACAACGCCGGCGCCGAGCCGTCGGTGGTCCTCAACAAGGTGGTCGAGGGCAAGGGCGTGAACTACGGCTTCAACGCGCAGACCGACGAGTACGGCGACCTGGTGGAGATGGGCGTGATCGATCCCACGAAGGTGGCGCGCACTGCGCTGCAGAACGCCGCTTCCGTTGCCGGCCTGATGCTCACCACCGACGCGATGGTGGCGGAGCTGGTCGAAGACAAGAAGGGCGGCGGCCATGGTCACGGCGACATGGGTGGCATGGGCGGCATGGGTGGCATGGGCGGTATGGACATGTAAAGAACAGAGGGAAACCTAGGTTTCTCTCCGTTACCTCCCTTCCGCTACACAGTAGTTCCGGGGGCGCTTCGGCGCCCCTTTTCTTTTATAATCCGCGCTCTTTCCGGCAGGCCAAGTAGCTCAGTTGGTAGAGCAGCGGACTGAAAATCCGTGTGTCGCAGGTTCGATTCCCGCCTTGGCCACCAACTTAAGTCTCGAGCGGAGGCGACGATGCAGGCCACAAGCGAACGCGTCAGGGTGTTCTGGCAGCCCGGGTGTACGAGTTGCCTGCGCACCAAGGAATTCCTCACGCGCCACGGCGTCGACTACGAGTCGATCAACGTGCACGGCAATGAAGCGGCGCTGGCGCAGCTGCGCCAGCTCGGCGCGCGCAGCGTGCCGATCGTGGCGCGCGGCGAAAAGTTCGTCTTCGCGCAGACCATCGGCGACGTGATCGATTTCCTGGGGCTGAAGGTGAAGCCGCAGGAGCGCCTCGGTCCGCAGGCGCTGATGCAGAAGCTGGACCTCGTGCTCACCGCGGCGGCCCGCTACGTGCGCCAGATCCCGGCCGCCGAGCTCGACAAGCCGTTTCGCAACCGCAACCGGCCGATCCGCGTGCTCGCGCACCACGTGTTCCGCATCGTCGAGGGCTTCCTCGAGTCGATGCAGGACGGTCGCGAGCTCACCTACGATCGCATCATGCAGGACATGGCGCCGTCGCTGCGCTCGCCCGAAGACATCGCGCGCTACGGTGAAGGCGTGCTCGCGCGCGCGCAGAAGTGGTGGGCCGCCTACCCCGACAAATCCTGCGCAAAACCGATGGCGACCTACTTCGGCGAGCACCCGGTGCACGTGGTGCTCGAGCGCACGGTCTGGCACCCCGCCCAGCACACGCGCCAGCTGATGCTGGTGCTCGAGTCGCTCGGCATCGCCCCGGATCGCGCGCTCGGCGCCGCCGACCTCGCCGGGCTGCCGCTGCCGGAGAAGGCGTGGGATGAGGACTGAATACCGGAGTGCACGCGCTCCCGGTCTCGCCCAACATTTTTGACACTCTGCCATCTCGTGGGCTGATAGCTGCGATATAGCAGTCCTCGATGGACAAGGTCCGATACTGGGCATAGATTCAGTAGGTTGGGAGAACATGGCGGAGGTCCATGGCGTCTCGCCCGTCGGATCTGCTTCAAAACGAAAGCCGCGGCACGGAAGATCGGGTTCGCGCGCCCCGCCGCTATCCCACCTATACGCTCGCGACGCTGCTGCTCGCGGCGTTCGTCGCCTTCGCCGTCACCACGTACGGTTCCCTGAAGCGCGAGTTGACCCAGGCGGCGATGGCGCGCAGCACGGCGGTAGCGCGTCTCGCGGCCGGCATTCTCGCGGAGCGGCTCGATCGCGCCGCCGATCTCGCCGAATCGCTCGCGACGCGGGTGCGATTCGCCGAGCTGGTCGCGCTGGGCGATTGGAACCGGGCCGCCGCGATCCTGCAGGCGGTGCCCGGCAAGTTCCCGTACGTGGAGCGACTGTTCCTCGCCGACAAGAGCGGCACGCTGCAGTCGGACGTGCCCGAGCGCGCTGGGGTGCGCGGGCAAAATTTCGCGCACCGCGACTGGTACCGCGGCGTGAGCCGCGAATGGAAGACCTATGTCTCGCCGGTGTACCGCAGGACGGCGGAGCCGCAGCTCAATGTGATCTCGGTAGCGACGCCGGTGCGCGGGCGCGATTCGGGCGAGGTCGCCGGCATCCTGGTCGCGCAGCTGGCGCTCGAAGTCTTCTTCGACTGGAGCAATGCCATCGATCTCGGGGCCGGCGCCTCCCTGGTGGTCGTGGACCCGCGCGGCCAGGCCGCGCACATTAACGGCAGGCACGCGCAGGCGCCGATCGAAGAGCTTCCCGCCAACGCGGCCCTGCAGCAGCTGGCCGCGGGCCGATCGGGCGCCGCGCTCGCGCCCGGCGGCGCCGACGGCAGCGACTGGCTGTACGCCTTCAATCCGGCGAACCGCGGCTGGGGCGTGCTCATCCGCCAGCCGGCGGCCGCCGCGTTCGCCGCGCGCGACTCGCAGCTCATGCTGCTGCAGGTGGCGTACGCGCTCTTCGCCCTGCTCGCCGCGACGCTGGTCTGGACCGGCACGCGCGTCGCCATGAAGCGGCGCGACGAACTCCATCGCGCGAGCCGGTCGCTCGTCCGGCACACCGAGCGCCTGCGCATCCTGGGCGAGATCGACCGCGCGGTGGCCGCAGAGAAGCCGGCCGAGGAAATCGCCGCCGCCGTGGTACAGCCGCTGCGCGAGCTGCTCGACGTGCCGCGCGCCATCGTCAATCGCTTCGATCTGCAGAGCGGCGAGGCCGAATGGGTCGCCGCGGCGGGTCTTCAGCCTCATCGGGCGGAACTTCAGCCATCAGCGATCCCGCAGAGAAGGTTGGCCGCTCGTCATTGCGCCCTCATACGAC
>JBDTMD010000266.1:0-3995 GCA_039934435.1 Burkholderiales bacterium | reverse complement strand
GCAGATGCTGGTGCGCTTCACGCAGATCGACTACGACCGCGAGATGGCCTTCGTCGCCACGGTGATCGCCGAGGGGCGCGAAGCCGAGGTCGGCGTCGCGCGCTACGTCGCCAATCCCGACGGCGAGAGCTGCGAGTTCGCGCTGGTGATCGCCGACGACTGGCAGCGCCGCGGCCTGGGCCGGCGCATGATGCAGCAGCTGATCGGCGTGGCGCGTGCGCGCGGCCTGCGCGCCATGGTCGGCCACGTGCTCGCCGAGAACCGCGGCATGCTCGCGCTATGCCAGAAGCTGGGCTTCGGCGTCGGCGACAGCGCCGAAGGCCCGATGGTGAAGCGCGTCTCGCTGCCGCTGACCGACGTGTGACGCGCTACAGGCCGAGGCCGCGCGCCACGCGCAGCGCCTGCGCGGTGCGCGGGTCGTCCTTCGGCACGACGGCGGCGACCGCGGCCCAGTCCGCGTCCTGCAACAATTCGCCGGCGCGCGGCAGGATTTTGCTTTCCTCGGTGGCCATGTGATTGCGGTAGTAGGCGAGGAACGCCGCCGCCGCCGCCTCGAGGTCGGCGCGCGGCGCAAAGCCGCCGTTGGCGGCGTCCTCCAGGCGCGTCAGCAGGGACTCCCCGGCATGGGCGATGATGCGATGCTCCTGCAGCAGGCGGTTGACCGTGAGGCGCAGGCCCGGGTCGCGCAGCACCATGCGCTCGAAGGCCACGTCCTCGCGCGGGTGGTGCACGCCGTCGGCGTAGTGCCGCAGCCACAGCACGATGTCGCGCATCAGCTCGTAGTTGGGCTGTTCGCCGGCGTGGAACTGCGCTACTTCCTGTTCCAGCATGTCGAGCAGCCGCCCGAAACGCACGTGGTCCGCATGCCATGCGGCGATTGGGTTGACCATGAATCGCATCTCACACCTGGAGGCGCAGCGGCGGTTGATCCAGGTCAAGCGCCGGCCACGGCCGGCGCCATTGAGTTGCGCAATGGCCCGTATCGGGCATTTCGATTGGAGCGGCCGCGGCCGACGACGTATCCTCGCGGGATCCGCACGAGGAAGGGACGATGACGACTCGCGAAGGCAGCCTCGAAGCCCCCACCCGCCACGCGCTCGACTGGCGCGATCCCGAGTTCTTCGACGAGCAAAAGCTCGACGCCGAGCTCGAACGTATCTATGGCATCTGCCACGGCTGCCGCCGCTGCGTGAACCTGTGCACCGCGTTCCCGACGCTGTTCGACCTCGTCGACGCATCGAAGACCCTGGAAGTGGACGGCGTCGCCAAGGGCGACTTCTGGAAGGTCGTCGACCAGTGCTATCTGTGCGACATGTGCTACATGACCAAGTGTCCGTACGTGCCGCCGCATCCCTGGAACGTCGATTTCCCGCATCTGATGCTGCGCGCCAAGGCGGTCAAGTTCCGCCGCCACGGCGCGAGCCTGCGCGACCGGTTGCTGTCCTCGACCGACGCGATGGGCAAGCTCGCCGCGATTCCGGTGGTGGCGCAGGCGATGAATGCCGTGAACCAGCTCCCGGCAGCGCGCGCCGTTATGGAAAAGACGCTCGGCGTGCACCAGGACCGCCAACTGCCGGAGTACGCAAGCCGCAAGTTCCGCGCCGGCGCGGCACCCAGCCGGACCGCCGCGGCAAAGGACGGCAAGACCACGCCGGGCAAGGTGGCCGTCTTCGCCACCTGCTACGTCAACTACAACGAGCCGGGCATCGGCCACGACCTGCTCGCGCTCCTCGAGCACAACGAAGTGCCGTACGTCCTCGTGGAGAAAGAAGCCTGCTGCGGCATGCCAAAGCTCGAACTGGGCGATTTGGAGGCGGTGGCGAAGCTGAAAGACATCAACATTCCGCCGCTCGCGCGCCTCGCGCGCGAGGGCTACGCCATCCTCACGCCGGTGCCCTCGTGCACGCTGATGTTCAAGCAGGAGCTGCCGCTCATGTTCGCGGACGACGCCGACGTCAAGGCGGTGCAGGACGCGATGTTCGACCCCTTCGAGTATTTCGTCATGCGGGCCAAAGACGGCCTGCTGAAGAAGGACTTCAAGGAAAAGCTCGGCAAGGTGTCGTATCACATCCCCTGCCATTCGCGCGTGCAGAACATGGGGCAGAAGACGCGCGAGATGCTCGAGATGGTGCCGGGCACCGAGCTCACCACCGTCGAGCGCTGCGCCGGCCACGACGGCACCTGGGGCGTGAAGCGCGAGTACTTCCAAAACTCGATGAAGATCGGCCGCCCGGTGTTCCGCCAGATGGCCGAGCCCGGCCCGGACTACATCAGCTCGGACTGCCCGATCGCCGCGCGCCACATCCGCCAGGGCATGGGCGAAGAGGCGCCCGCCGCCGTGAAGGCGCATCCGCTCACGCTGCTCAGGAAGGCCTACGGCATTTAAATTTAAATGGGGTCTGTCCCCTTTTGTTTTGCTCGCCGGATGCATGGCGCTCGCGCCGCTGCCGGGCGCGGAATTCGCCTTCGGCGTGCTCGGCGACACACCCTATTCGCAAGCGCAAGTCAGAAAGCTTGACGCGCTGATCGATCGCATCAACGCGCAGGAGCTCGCCTTCGTCGTGCACGTCGGCGACATCGGCAGCAGCACGCCCGCGCAGGCCTGCGGCGACGCGTGGCTGGAGGCGCGCAAGCGCCAGTTCGCGAGCCTGCGCCATCCGTTCGTGCTTTTGCCGGGCGACAACGAATGGAGCGATTGCCGCGAACCGGCGCAGCGGCTTTCGCGCTGGCGCGCGCTGTTCTGCGAAAATGCGGGCAGCCTGCCGCTCGAGCGCCAGCCGGGCTATTGCGAGAACGTTCGCTGGCAGGCAGGCGGCATGCAGTTCATCGGATTGAACGTTCCCGGCGGCAGCGCGCCTCATCTCGACGATGCCCGCATGGCGGCGACGTTCGAATGGCTGGACGAAAGCCTGGCGCTCGCCGAGCAGCGCGGCGCGTTACGCAGCTTCATCTTCATGCAGGCCGATCCGCGCTTCGAGCGCGTCGGCACCGGCGACGCCTACGCGCGGCTGCGCGCCGTGCTCGCCGCGCACGCGGCCTGGTTCAAGGGCAGGCTCGTCCTGGTGCACGGCGATACGCACGCCTACCGCGACGACGAGCCGCTGCCGGGATTGCGACGGCTCGAAATGTGGGGCTCGCCTTTCGTCTCCTGGCTGCGTGGATCGTTCGTACGCAGCGTACTGCGGGTTGACGCAGGCTGGGGGCAGTGAGGCCGGTTACTGCCAAAAATACGTCCGTATTCGGCTCCCGGCGCCAGACTTCGAATCACCGTCTGGTATTCGCAAACAACGCGTATAAGATAGTGCTCCAGGAGGAGCGGCTGATGAGCTCCAGAGACTTTCGCGTTCCCGCCGCCGTGCGCGTTTCGGGTTTTACGCTGCTCGAACTGCTGGTCGTGGTCGTGATCATCGGCGTGCTGGCGGGCTTCGTCGCGCCGCGCTATTTCGGCCAGGTCGGCAAGTCGGAGGTCAGCGTCGCCAAGGCGCAGATCGACGCGCTCGAGAAGGCGCTCGACCAGTACCGGCTCGACGTCGGCCACTACCCGAGCGCCGAGCTCGGGCTGAAGGCGCTGGTGATCCGCCCGCCCAGCGAGCCGAAATGGAACGGCCCCTACCTGCGCAAGGACGTGCCGCTCGATCCCTGGGGCAAGCCCTACGTCTACAAGATCCCGGGCGAGAAGTCGGAGATCGACCTGCTCTCCTACGGCAAGGACGGCCAGCCCGGCGGCAGCGGCGAAGCCGCCGATATCACCAACCGGTAGCGAGCGATGCGATTCGAGCTGAAGGCAATCGCGCCCGACGGAGCGGTCAAATCGCTCGATTTTCAGGCGCCGGACGAAACGACCGCGGTGCAAAGCGCCGAGGGCCGCGGCTACACGGTGCTCAGCGTACGCGCCCGGCGCGCGCTGGGCTGGCGCGGCACCGAGTCCCGGTTTCCGCTGGTACTTTTCAGCCAGGAGCTGCGCGTGCTGCTGAATGCCGGGCTGCCGCTGGTCG
>JBDTMD010000265.1:0-4012 GCA_039934435.1 Burkholderiales bacterium | reverse complement strand
GTGGTAGTGCAAGAAGTGCCAGTCGGCGCAACGGTCGTAGGCATTCCCGGGCGCATCATCGAGGACGCGCCGGCGCAACAGGGCGCAAAGTTCGCCGCTTACGCGGTCGAGCAGGGTCAGGATGATCCTTACGCGCAGGAAATTCAGAAGCTCGCAGAGCATTCGGCAGAGCTTGAGCAAGCCCTCGCCAGGCTCAAGGAAAAGCTTGCTGAACTGGAGAAAGACGAGCGGAGAGAACAGCTTAGAGCAGTCAAGTGATTGGTTGACTGTTTCTGTCGGGAATTGCTATACTTGAGTACGTTAATCAGGTATTCGAGGCTGCCATGAGACTTACGACGAAGGGCCGGTTCGCTGTCACGGCGATGGTGGATCTCGCGATGCGTCAGACCCGCGGGCCGGTGACGCTGGCGGCGATCAGCGAGCGCCAGCACATCTCGCTTTCTTACCTCGAGCAGCTGTTCGGCAAACTGCGCCGCCGCAATCTGGTGTCCAGCGTGCGCGGCCCGGGCGGCGGCTACAACCTCGCGCAGCGGGCGGCGGACGTGTCGGTCGCCGACATCGTCACCGCGGTGGACGAGCCGCTGGACGCCACGCAGTGCGGCGGCAAGGAGAACTGCGCCGACGAGAAACGCTGCATGACGCACGACCTGTGGGCCACGCTCAACACCAAGATGCACGAATATCTGTCGTCGGTGAGCCTGGCCGACCTGGTCGAGCACCAGAGCGGCAAGCACGTGGCGGTGCTGCACGACCACCGCCGCGCGCAGAACAACAAGGAGGAGGTGGCCGCGTGAAGCTGCCGATCTACCTCGATTACTCGGCGACCACGCCGGTCGACCCGCGCGTGGCACAGAAGATGATCCCGTATCTCACGGAGAACTTCGGCAATCCGGCGAGCCGCTCGCACGCCTTCGGCTGGAAGGCGGAAGAAGGCGTGGAGGAGGCGCGCGCCCACGTGGCGGCGCTGATCGGCGCCGACCCCAAGGAGATTGTCTGGACCTCGGGCGCGACCGAAGGCAACAACCTCGCCATCAAGGGCGCGGCGCATTTCAACAAGACGCGCGGCAAGCACCTGATCACGCAGAAAACCGAGCACAAGGCGACGCTCGACACGATGCGCGAGCTCGAGCGCCAGGGCTTCGAGTGCACGTACCTCGAAGTCGAGGAAAACGGCCTTGTCGACCTGAAGAAACTTGAGGCGGCGATCCGCCCCGACACCATCGTGGTGTCGATCATGATGGTAAACAACGAGATTGGCGTGATCCAGCCGATCGCCCGGATCGGCGAGCTGTGCCGCGCCAGGGGCATCGTGTTCCATTGCGACGCCGTGCAGGCCGCTGGCAAGCTGCCGATCGATCTCAGTACGCTCAAGGTCGACCTGCTGACGATCACCGCGCACAAGATGTACGGGCCCAAGGGCATCGGCGCCCTGTACGTGCGCCGCAAGCCGCGCGTGCGTATCGAGCCGCAGATCCACGGCGGCGGCCATGAGCGGGGTTTCCGCTCGGGCACGCTCGCCACGCACCAGATCGTCGGCTTCGGCGAGGCCGCGCGCCTGGCGAAGCTCGAGATGGCGACCGACAACGAGCGCATCCGCGCGCTGCGCGACCGGCTGTGGCGCGGCCTCTCGTCGATGGAGGCGGTGGTGCTGAACGGCGACCTGGAGCAGCGCGTTCCGGGCAACCTCAACGCCAGCTTCAATTATGTCGAGGGCGAATCGCTGATCATGGCGATCAAGGACATCGCGGTGTCCTCGGGCTCGGCCTGCACCTCGGCCTCGCTCGAGCCGTCGTATGTGCTGCGCGCGCTCGGGCGCTCGGACGAGCTGGCGCATTCGTCGATCCGCTTCACGCTCGGCAAGTACACGACCGAGGAAGAGGTCGACTACGCGGTGACCCTGGTCAAGTCCAAGGTCACCAAACTGCGGGAACTGTCGCCGCTGTGGGAAATGTACAAGGACGGCGTCGACTTGAACACGGTCGAATGGGCCGCACATTGAGGTAGGAGCACTTTATGGCATACAGCGACAAAGTCATCGATCACTACGAGAACCCGAGAAACGTCGGCGCGTTCGACAAGGCCGACGACGCGGTGGGCACCGGCATGGTCGGCGCGCCCGCCTGCGGCGACGTGATGAAGCTGCAGATCCGGGTCGACAGCCGGACCGGCCTGATCGAGGACGCGAAGTTCAAGACCTACGGCTGCGGTTCGGCAATCGCCTCGAGCTCGCTCGTCACCGAATGGGTCAAGGGCAAGTCGCTCGACGAGGCGCTCGCGATCAAGAACACCCACATCGCGACCGAGCTCGCGCTGCCGCCGGTGAAGATCCACTGCTCGATCCTCGCCGAGGACGCGATCAAGGCCGCGGTGGCCGATTACCGCAAGAAGCATGGGCTGGAAGTGCCCGTGCAGCAAAAAGAGAAGGTGGCCTGACATGGCAGTGACGCTGACCGAGAAAGCGGCGACGCACGTGCAGGACTATATCGCCAGGCGCGGCAAGGGCGTCGCGCTGCGCGTCGGCGTGCGCACCTCGGGCTGCTCGGGCTTCGCCTACAAGCTCGAGTTCGCCGACGCGGTGCTGCCCGAGGACCACCAGTTCGAGAGCCACGGCGTCAAGGTGGTCGTGGATCCGAAGAGCCTGCCATTTCTCGAGGGCACCAAGCTCGACTACACCCGCGAAGGCCTGAACGAGGGCTTCAAGTTCCTCAACCCCAACGTCAAGGACGAATGCGGGTGCGGAGAATCGTTTAACGTTTGAAGAATCACTTCGAGCTCTTCGGCCTGACACCGGCCTACGCGCTCGATGCCGGGTCGCTCGAGCGTTCCTACCGCGAGATCCAGTCGAGCGTCCATCCCGATCGTCATGCCCAGGCGGGCGATGCCCAGCGGCGCGCCTCCATGCAGTGGACGACGCGCGTCAACGAAGCCTACCGTACATTGAAGAGCCCGGTGCAGCGGGCCCGCTACCTGCTGGAGTTGAATGGCGTGGACGTGCAGTTCGAAACCGATACCCAAATGCCGGCAGACTTCCTGCAGCAGCAAATGGAATTGCGCGAGGCGCTGGAACAGGCCGCGGCACCGGCAGCGCTCGATCAGCTGATGACGCAGGTGCGCGGCGAAAAAACGCGCCTCGAAGGCGATATCGCCCGGCTGCTGGATAGCGACAGGGACTACGCCGTCGCAACGGCGCAGGTGCGAAAGCTCATGTTCCTGGAGCGTCTCGGCGAAGAGATCGAGCAGGCCTACGAGGAGCTCGAATAGTGGCGCTGCTGCAGATCGCCGAGCCGGGCCAGTCCACCGCGCCCCACCAGCACCGCCTCGCGGTGGGCATCGACCTGGGCACCACCAATTCCCTGGTGGCCACGGTGCGCAGCGGCACGGCGGTGGTGCTGCCCGACGCGCAGGGCAGGCCGCTGATGCCTTCGATCGTGCGTTACGTCCGCGACGGCCGCATCGAGGTCGGCTACGCGGCCGCGGCGCGGCAGTCCGAAGATCCACGGAACACGATCGTATCCGCGAAGCGCTATATGGGTCGCGGGCTGAAGGACGTGGCGCACGCCGAGAACACGCCCTACGATTTCGTGGACGCGCCCGGCATGGTGCAGATCCGCACCGTCGCCGGCGTGAAGAGCCCAGTAGAGGTTTCGGCGGAGATTCTGAATGTGCTGCGCGAGCGCGCCGAGCGGTCACTCGGCGACAGCCTGGCCGGCGCGGTAATCACGGTCCCCGCCTATTTCGACGACGCGCAGCGCCAGGCCACCAAGGACGCGGGCCGGATCGCCGGCCTGAACGTGCTCAGATTGCTGAACGAACCGACGGCCGCCGCAATCGCGTATGGCCTCGACAATGCGGCCGAGGGAACGTACGCGGTGTTCGACCTTGGGGGCGGCACCTTCGACATTTCGATCCTGAAGCTGTCGCGCGGCGTGTTCGAGGTCGTCGCCACCAGCGGCGACGCGGCGCTTGGCGGCGACGATTTCGACCAGCGCGTGTTCTGCTGGGTGGTGGAGCA
>JBDTMD010000264.1:0-4022 GCA_039934435.1 Burkholderiales bacterium | reverse complement strand
TGCGCATCTCGGTGACCGACCGCTGCAACTTCCGCTGCGTGTACTGCATGCCGCGGGAAACGTTCGACCACGACTTCAAATTCCTGCCGCACGAGGAAATTCTCAGCTTCGAGGAGATCGCGCGGCTGGCGCGGCTGTTCGCCGGGCTCGGGGTGAAGAAGATCCGCATCACGGGCGGCGAGCCGCTGGTGCGGCGCGACCTGCACCGCCTGGTGGCAATGCTCGCCGAAATCCCGGACCTCGACCTGACGCTCACCACCAACGGCTCGCTGCTGGCGAAGCAGGCCACGGCGCTCGCCAGGTCGGGCTTGAAGCGCGTCACGGTCAGCCTCGATTCGCTGGATGACGCCACGTTCCGCGCCATCAACGACGCCGATTTTCCGGTGGCGCGGGTGATCGAGGGCATCGACGCCGCGGCCGCGGCCGGCATGGGCCCGGTCAAAATCAACATGGTGGTGAAGCGCGGCGTCAACGACGCGCACGTGCCGGCGATGGCCGAGCGCTGGCGCGGCAGCGGCCACATCGTGCGCTTCATCGAGTACATGGACGTCGGCAGCACCAACGGCTGGCGCATGGACGATGTCGTGCCCTCCGCCGAGATCGTGAAAATGATCGGTGCGCGCCACGCCCTCGAGCCGGTGGATCCCAATTATCCCGGCGAAGTCGCCGAGCGCTGGCGCTATGCCGACGGCGCAGGCGAGATCGGCGTCATCTCTTCGGTGACGCAGGCGTTCTGCGCGAGCTGCAACCGGCTGCGCCTGTCGGCCGAGGGCGCGCTCTACACGTGCCTGTTCGCCGAGCAGGGCCACGACCTGAAATGGCTGCTGCGCCGCGGCGCCGCGGACGAGGAGATCGTCAATGAGATCGCCGCCGTGTGGCGCGCGCGCGGCGACCACTATTCCGAGATCCGCACCGCGGAAACGGCCAAGGCGCGCAAAATCGAGATGTCCTACATCGGTGGCTAAGAAACCCCATCGTCCGGAACTGACCGACGCGGCGAAGCCGGCCACCTTCGAGGTCGCGGCCTACAACGAGCGCGGCGAGATGGTGCCGACCTCAATTGCCGGCGAGCACCCGCTGACGCTGTACGTCGACAAGCGCGAGCTCGTCACCCTGATGACGCTCGGCCACGCGCCCGAGGCACTCGCCATCGGCTACCTCAGGAACCAGAACATCGTCGGCTCGATCGAGGAGCTCGCGGCGGTGCAGGTCGACTGGGAGACCGCGTCGGTCGCGATCAAGACGCGCCGCGGCGTGAAGGGACTGAGGGAACGGATGAAAAAACGCACGGTGACCACCGGCTGCGGCCAGGGCACGGTGTTCGGCGACCTGATGGAGGAGATCGACCAGATCAAGCTGCGCCAGGACGTACGCCTTACCGATGCGCAGCTGTTCGACCTGGTCGACCAGGTGCGCAAGTACGAGACCATCTACAAGCAGGCGGGCGCGGTGCACGGCTGCGCGCTCGCGCGAACTACCGGCGCTGAGTCGGCCGAGATCATGATGTTCGTCGAGGACGTCGGGCGCCACAACGCGGTCGACGCGATCGCCGGCTTCATGTGGCTGCAGGACATCGACGGCTCGGACAAGGTGTTCTACACCACCGGGCGTCTCACCAGCGAGATGGTGATCAAGTGCGCGCAGATGCGCGTTCCGTTCCTCGTCTCGCGCTCGGGCCTCACGCAGATGGGCCACGAGATCGCGCAGAAAGTCGGCATCACCATGCTCGGCCGCGCCAGCGGCAGGCACTACCTCGCCTTCACCGGCCGCGAGCGGCTGCTGCGCAGCGCGCCGCAGCCGACGGCCTACGCATAGGAGGATTCGCGCCATGCTCGAACTATATTTCGCTCCCGGGGCGTGCTCGTTCGTGCCGCACGTGGGGCTGGAAGCGGTGAAGGCGGCGACCGGCGAGGACTTCAAGGCCAACCTCGTCAAGCTGCACAAGGACGAAAACAAGACGCCCGAATACCTGGCGCTGAACCCCAACGGCCAGGTGCCGGTGCTGGTGGCGGACGGCAAGCCGCTCAGCCAGATCGTCGCCGTGTGCGATTGCATCGATCGGCGCTTTCCCAAAGCCGGGCTGCTGCCGACCGAGCCCTGGGCGCGCGCGCAGGCCCTGTCGCAGCTCGCCTGGATGAACAACACCGTGCACCCGACCTTCACGCGCTGGTTCCGCCCCTACCAGTTCGCGGAAGCCGAGAGTGCGCAGGCCGAGTTGAAGCGCGTTGCGCCGGTCCGGTTCCGCGAGCACCTGGAGCGCATCCAGGAATGGAGCAAGGCCGCCGGGCCGTACTGGTTCGGCGACCGGATCTCGTTTCACGACGCCTACGCGTTCACGCTGCTGCGCTGGGGCGGCTACGCCGGCATTGATCCCGATTCGCTGCCTGCGCTGAAGGCGTACATCGAGCGCGTGATGCAGGCGCCGCCCGTGGCCGCGGCGCTCGAGCGCGAGCGCATCGCGCTGGACACCTACAAAAAAGCGGCTTAGGCGTTCGCCGGCTCGCCGGCAAACTTGTCGCGCTGCGCCACAAGCGCGGCGCGGTTCGGGAAGAACAGCGCCGCGATCATCACGCCGCTGGCGAGCACCGCGAGCACCAGGAACACGTTGCTGAAACCGCCCGCGGTGCGGTGCAGCGCCGCAATCATCGGCACCGCGACCGCCGCCACGCCGAGCGACACGACATAGCGCACGCCGAGCACGCGCGCACGGTATTCGTCGGCGACGAACTTGCCGACGATGGCGTCGTTCAAGGGAATCTGGCCGAACACCGCGAGCATCATCAGCAGCGCGGCGCCGAGCATCGCCCAGCCCTGCAGGTGGGCGGCAAAGTACAGCATCGGGATCTGCACCAGCCCGACCCCGATCATCAGCCGGCGCAGCTCGAAGCGGTCGATGAGCGCCCCCATCAGCACCTGTGCGAAGGCGGCCAGCGTATAGACGCCGGCGACCAGCGCGCCGATGCCGAAATTGGTCTGCGCCAGCGCGCTCAGGCGTTCGTCGAACACCTTCGGCATCGAGATTGTCGTCGAATTGAAGATGATGCCGCCGCAGGCGGTGGCGATCAGCATGATGGCGAAGATGCGCGTCATCGTGCGTGCGTCCACGTGCAGGCCGAGCGACTTGGACGTCTTCTTCACCTTGCCGGGGTCGCGCACGAGGACCAGGAAGGCGACGCCGGCGAGCGTGCAGATCGCGCCCGGCACGAAGAACGCGGCGCGCCAGCCCGCCGCGTCCACCAGCGCGCCGGTGAGCAGCGCGGCGAACGCCAGGCCGAGGTTGCCCCACAGCCCGTTCCAGCCGAGCGCGCGGCCCATCTTCGTGGGCGAAGCCACCAGCATGGCGATGCCGACCGGGTGGTAGATGGCGGCGAAGGCGCCGACCAGCGTCAGGCCGGCGGCGAGGTGCCAGGGCTCGCGCGCGAAGCCGGTGAGGAACAGCGCGGCGCCGATGCCGAAGAAGAAAATCGCCAGCACGCGGTAGCGGCTCCAGTGGTCGGCGAGCCAGCCCGCGGGGATGGCGAAGGCGCCGAAGGCGATGAAGCCGCCGAGCGCGAGCGGCAGCAGTTCCGAGTAGGACTGGTTCCAGGCGACGCCGAGCGCAAGCACTGCGGTCGGGAACACGAGCATCGCGAGGTGATCGAGCAGGTGCCCGAGGTTGAGGAAGGGGACCAGCCATCTGTTCTGGTTCATGGGACAAGCTTAACTCGTAAAATCCGAGGCATGGATGGTGTTTCAGGAATCGTGCTCGCAGGCGGCCAGGGCCGTCGCATGGGCGGCGTGGACAAGGGCCTGGTGGCGCTGCACGGCCGGCCGATGGTGTCCTGGGTCCTTGAGCGCCTCGCGCCGCAGGTAGCCGAAATCGTGATCAACGCCAACCAGAACCTGGACGCCTACGGTGGCTTGGGGCATCGCGTGGTGGCCGATGAAGTGGGCGGCTTCGCCGGGCCGCTCGCCGGCCTGCACGCGGGCCTCGGCGCCGTGCGCGGCGCGCTCGCCGTCACCGTGCCCTGCGATTCGCCGTT
>JBDTMD010000263.1:0-4032 GCA_039934435.1 Burkholderiales bacterium | reverse complement strand
CCGAGCTTGATCGCCTCAAAGAACAGCTCGCCTACCTGAAGTTCTGGCAGGGAATGACGGGTGGCGTTCTGGTGCTGCATCGCCAAATCGAGCGCCGCATCGAACGGATTGGTAGACTATAGCCATGCAAACGCTTGCCGCCATCGTCATGCTTGCCGTGGTGCTGGTCTTCGTCGGCATCGCGCTGGACGCCGCCCGCCGCGCGAAGTAGCGCCGGTCGGCCAGGGCCCGTCCGACGGGTCGCCGCCACGGACTGGAAGCCCCGCATCGCCGATGCAATTGACCTCGCGCGCGACCGCGTAGTGCCCCTCCCGTCTTAACCGGCCAGAGGCGGAATGAGAATGAGAAAAATGGGGTCTGTCCCCATTTTCCTGCTCGCGACCGTTGCCGCCGCGCAGGAGCCCGTGGCGCTGCCTTCGGCCACCGGCCAGACCGGCCTCATCAGCATGCCGGACGCGCGCTTCGCGCCCGACGGCACCTGGCGCACCGGCTACTCGTTCCTGCGGCCCTACCACGCGTTCTGGTCGAGCCTCACGGCGATGCCATGGTTCGAGGGCTCGTTCCGCTACACGCGCATTCAGTACGTTCCTGCGATCTTCACCAATCAGGTCGATCCCACGGCATACGGCGACTACAAGGACAAGACTTTCGACGCCAAGCTGCGCCTGCTCGACGAGCGCGACCTCTGGCCGCAGATCGCCGTCGGCGCTCAGGACTTCGGCGGCGGCACGGGCCTGTTTACCGCCTACTACGCTGTCGCCTCGAAACGCTTCGGCGAGCTCGACCTCACGCTCGGCTATGGCAAGGAGCGCATCGACGGCGCGTTCGGCGCGCTGCGCTGGCAGCCGCAGGCCTTTCCCAACTGGTCGCTCGCCGCCGAGTACGACGCCAACAACTATCCGAACGACCGCTTCGCCGCGCGGGCGCGCATCGCCGACCGCAAAAAAGGCGCCGCCCTCGCGCTCGAATACCGCCAGGACGCCTGGGGCGCGAAGGTCTACGGCGCGCACGGCGAAGCCGGCATCAACGCCTGGGTGTCGATCCCGCTCGAGCAGCGCGAGTTCGTGCCGAAGCTGAACGAGCCCGCGGCCTACACGAAGATCAACCCGCGCCCCACCGAAGCGCAGTGGGCCGACGACCCGCGGCACGAAGCGCGCCTGCGACGCGCGCTCGAGCGGCAGGGCTATGTGGAAATCAAGACCCGATACGAAAACGGGAAGCTGACGGCGACGCTCGGCAACGACCGCATCGCCTCGATGCCGCGCGCCGTCGGCCGCGCCGCGAGAACGCTGCTCTCGTTCGCGCCGCTGGAAGTGAGGGAACTCGAAGTCACCTACCTGCAGGGCCCCCTGCCCTTCGCCACCTACACCTTCATCGACGCCAAGACCCTGCAGCGCTACTTCAACGGCATGACGACGCGCGCGCGCCTGGCGCAGACCGTGGCCATCGACTACGCCTCACCTGAAAACGAGAACCTCGACGCAGACCGCGAGCGCGCGCTCGCCGCGTTCGAAGAGCCGCTGCCCGACGCGGTGGTGGTGAAGGACGAAGTGCCGCAGCTCTTCGGCTACCGCTCGCGGCTCGCCGGCGGCGCGTTCCGCATCCGCCCGAGCCTGTCGGCCTTCTTCAACGACCCGAGCGGCGCGCTGAAGCTCGACCTCTCGGCGCTCCTCACCTGGGACCGCGCGCTGGCGCCGGCCACGTTCTTCAACAGCGAAGCCAAGGTGACGCTCGCCGAGAACGTGAGCGACGTGACGCAGGCCTCGAACAGCCTGCTGCCGCACGTGCGCACCGACATCGCCGAGTACCGCCGCGGCAACGACAACAAACTGCTGAAGGCGATGTTCAACCAGTACTACCAGCCGGCGACGCGCCTCTACGCGCGCGCCTCCGCGGGCATCTACGAGGAGATGTTCGGCGGCGCCGGCGGCCAGATCCTGTACCTCGCGCCCGACGGCGGCTGGTCGGTGGACCTGGCGGTGGATGCGCTGCGGCAGCGCGACTTCAGGGGCGGGTTCGGCTTCCGGGACTACGACACCGTCACCGCGATCGCTTCGCTCAACTACCGCATGGCCTACGGCCTCACCGGCACGCTGCGCGCCGGGCGCTTCCTCGCCAGGGACGAGGGCGTGCGGATGGAGCTGAAGCGCCGCTTCGCCTCGGGCTTCGAGGTCGGCGCCTGGTACACGATCACCAACGGCAACGACATCACCCCGCCGGGCACGCCGGCGAGCCCGTACCACGACAAGGGCATCTTCATGCAGATGGCGCTGAACGCCATGCTGACGCGCGACACGCGCGCCACGGCGAACCTGACGCTGTCGCCGTGGACGCGCGACGTCGGCCAGATGGTGGTGTCGCCGGGCGACCTCGCGCGCATGATGGAACGCAACGTCTTCGACCGGCACGACCTCGATGGGCTGCGGCGCTTCGGCGACCTGGAGGACGACTACAACCTGCCCGAGCTCGGCGCGCGGCGCTGGCCGGACTTCGTCGCCGACGACGCGCGCGCCATCGGCCGCACCACGGGCGACGCCAGCTGGACCGACGCCCTCGTGCTCGGCACCGGCCTGGTCCTCGCGTCCGCAACGCTGGACAAGCCGATCGACCGCTATACAGCGCGCCACGCCGACGAGCGCTGGCTGAAGCGCGGCGTGAAGTGGGGCAACGCGCTACCGATCGCCGCCATCGGCCTGTCGGGCGTCTTCGCGCTCGACGAGTCGCGCCCGCGCCTGTCGGACGCGGGCGTCGCGGCGCTGGAGGCGGGGGCGCTCGCCTTTGCCGGCACCGAGATCATCAAGCGCGGCGTCGGCCGCGCGCGGCCCGACGCCGGCCTCGGCGCGGGCGAATTCAACGCCTTCACCAACGAAGACCGCTACCACAGCTTCCCCTCGCGCCACGCGGCGCTGATGTGGGCGGCGGTCACCCCCTACGCCCGGGAGTACGGCATGAACTGGCTCTACGGCCTCGCCGCCTTCACCAGCGCCGCGCGCGCCGGCAGCCGCGAGCACTGGGTGTCGGACACGGTGGCGGGGTCGCTGCTCGGCTACTGGCTCGGCAACATTGCCTGGGAGGCGCGCCGGGACGCAAGATTGGGCACGAACGCGCCTCGCGTGGCTATGGGATTGAATAATGTGACTGTGGCGTGGGAGTTTTAGGGTTTTATGACGTTAACGGCAGGCAAGCGATGACAATGCGGCGGTGCCTTGATTCGATTTTCCATGGTCTCGTGTTTTTTGGCGGGGTGAATCTTCCCGCCAAAAAACACGAGATCGTTTTGGTCTGCCGAGGCTTCCTCGCCACGCTGCTGTTCGTCGCATGCTCGAGCGCCGCAGGCCAGTCATGCAAGGTCATCGACCCCGAACTCCAATCCTCCTACTCCGGCCCGTGCCTGAACGGCCTCGCCGAAGGCGAAGGCCGCGCGAGCGGTATCGCGGATTACGAAGGCGGCTTCAAGGCGGGAAAGAAGCACGGCCGCGGCGTGAAGAACTGGCCGAACGGCGATCGCTATGAGGGCACGTTCGTGGAGGACATGAAGGCAGGAAAGGGCAAGTACACGTGGGGCCGCGGGCCGTGGCGGGGCGAGACGTATGAGGGCGGCTACGCGAACGACAAGCGCCAGGGCGAAGGCAAGTACCGCTGGCCCACGGGCGATGTGTACCGAGGGCCGTGGGACGAAGACCGCATCGCCGGTTACGCCACGCCGATGATGCTCGCGCAGCGCAAGTTCACCGAGGAGGCGAACAAGGCCGTGGGCAGGGAAGGCCAGCAGGTGTGCCGCGAGATGCCGGTCGGCATCGCGCTCTCGGAATGGATCCGCGGCGTGGTGGTCGGTGTGCAGGGCGACGAGGTGGGCGTGCGCGTCGAACATCCGGGCAACCGCCAGGTGGTGGCCGGCGTCGAGCTGCAGGCGGGCGACATCGTCTGGGACAAGCCCACCGCTTGGACGCCGTGCTATTAAATGGGGACAGACCCAGTGCTGTCCGGACGTTCAGTCATTGGACGCCGGTAAGGGATTGAAGCGACGTGAAG
>JBDTMD010000262.1:0-4038 GCA_039934435.1 Burkholderiales bacterium | reverse complement strand
TTGCGGCGGCGGGGGTGGCGAGGGGGGTGACGGGGGTGGGGTTGAAGGATGAGAGTGGTGGCGGTTTGTGACCCCTTGTAGTGCCCGTCTACTCGTTGACGCCGTAGCCTTTGCGGCCTATAAGCATCGCCGCCAACGGCGCAAAGACAAGGACGCGTCACCGTATATCAATCATCCGATTGCACTCGCGCGTGTACTGAGCGTGGAAGCAGGTCTTTCTGATCCACTGCTTCTCGTGGCCGCGGTGCTGCACGACACGATCGAGGACACCGAGACGACGCTGGAGGAATTGAAAGAGCGCTTCGGTAGGACCGTGGCTGCCGTGGTGATGGAGGTAACCGACGACAAGACACTGCCCAAGACCGAGCGCAAACGCCTGCAGATCGAGCACGCGGCGCACATTTCACGGCGAGCCAAGCTGGTCAAGCTTGCCGACAAGATCTGCAATGTACGCGATGTCGCCGACAGCCCCCCGCACGAGTGGCCGCTCGAGCGTCGCCGCGAGTACTTCGACTGGTCGAAGTCCGTAGTTGCCCGCATGCGTGGCACAAATCGCAAGCTCGAGCGCCTATTCGATGAGGCGTATCGTAGGAGGCCGTAACTCGCTTGGGTGAGGTTTGTTCCAGGAACACATTCACATGTACAAGAACAGCCGAAATACGCGAACGTGGGCAAGGGTTCGCGTCTCAAGAAGAAGGCGAGTGCCGCAGGAAGAACTACTCGAAGCCTTGCGAACTGCAGAGGTTAGTGCTCGACCGAAAAGCAAAGCTGAACTCAAGGCGACTCAGATCTTCGAATCACTCCTAAAGCGTAGTAGAAGGGTGCGAGGAAAGCGTGCACCGCGTAAGGCTAGTGGATCGTAATTCGAATCCATGGACCGCACCGAGCGCTTCTACAAGATCGACCGCCTTCTGCGGGCGAGTCCGTTTACTCCGTTCGTAAAGCTGCTGCAGGCGCTCGGCGTCTCGCGAGCACAGCTCAAGCGCGACCTTGCCTACATGCGCGAGCGCTTCAATGCGCCGATCGAGTACGACCGCGACGCGAACGGCTATCGCTTCGGCAAGCCGCTCGCCGGGCCGCGCTACGAGCTGCCGGGGCTGTGGTTCTCGGCCGAGGAGACGCACGCGCTCCTCACGATGTACCAGGTGCTCAAGGGCCTGGATCGCGAGATCCTCGGCCCGCATGTGGAGCCGCTGCTCGAGCGGCTGCGCGGCAGCCTGGGCTCGGGCGACCACAGTTGGAAGGAAGTCGAGAACCGTATCCGCCTCATCCCCATCGGGCGGCGTACCTCTGCGGCGGGGCACTTCGGGGTGGTCGCGGGTGCGCTGCTCAGGCGCAGGCGGCTGCGGGTGCGCCACTTCAATCGCATGACAGGCGAGGAGACCTCACGTGACCTGTCGCCGCAGAGCCTGGTGCATTACCGCGACAACTGGTACCTCGACGCGTGGTGCCACTTGCGCACGGACCTGCGCAGCTTCTCGGTGGACGCGTTGCGTGAGGCAGTGATGCTGGATGAGCGTGCGAAGGAGGTGGCAAAGGCCGACCTCGAGGAGTACCTGTCCTCGGGCTACGGCATCTTTGCCGGCCGCGATGTCGAGTGGGCGACACTCAAATTCACGCCGCTCGCGGCGCGCTGGGTGTCGGCGCAGCGCTGGCACTCGAAGCAGCGAGCGCGAACGGAGAAGGATGGAAGTTACGTGCTCGAGGTCCCCTACGCCAATGACCGCGAGCTGCTGATGGAGGTGCTGAAATTCGGGCCGGAGGCCGAGGTGCTGGCGCCGCCGGCGTTGCGGGAGCGGGCGGCGGCGCAACTGCGGGAGGCGGCGAGGCGGTACGGCTAGGCCGGGGGACGGACGAGGTGATCGAGTATCTCGCCCTGCATGCGCTGGATTTCCAGTCGGTAGCCGGAGCTGAGTGCCGGCCATTCCTCGGGCCGCGCCGTCTTGCGCAGATCCTCGAGAAGGCGCTCGAGCTTCGCCACGCGTTCCCGGGCGACGGGAAGTTCCTGGTCGCTGCGGATCATGCGGCGGCCCGCGGCGCCGACGGCATTTCGTTGAACGCGCGACCGTGCAGCATTCTGCCCGCCAAGTCCTTGCGCACGCCACCCCATTGCTTGAAGAAGAACGGAACGGCGGCGCTACGGCACTGCCGGTAGATCGAATCGACCCATTCCTTGCGCATGGGGCGAGCGCGCGGGCCCGACTCGCCCCCCACGATGACCCAGTGGATGCCTTCGAGCGGCAGTTCGTCCAGCGGCCCGATGAGCGGCTCAAGCGACAGGAAGCGCACAGCCGCTGGAATCGCGCGCAGATCCCGAATGCGGGAAAGCACGCGCGAATCCTCAACGCTCACGCCCATCCACACGTTCCGCGGCCAGTGCAGTTGCGCCGCAAGCTCGGCGAGCCTTTCGCTGCGTTTCGTGAGTACCTGGAACGTGTGCTGCGGGCACTCACGCATCGTCGAGAAGACGCGCTGGAGATACTGCAGCGGGATGTCCTCGTGAAAAAGATCGCTCATCGAGTTGACAAACACCACGCGGGGCGCCCGCCAGCGCCGCGGCACGTCGAGCAGGTCGGGATGCAGCGTCACCTTGAAGCCGTTGCGGTAGCGGCCGCTCCCCATGGCGGTGAGGCGCTTCGCCATGCGCTCGGCGTAGCAACGTTTGCATCCCTGGCTGACCTTGGTGCACCCGGTGACGGGATTCCAGGTCATCTCGGTCCATTCGATATTCGAGCGGGTCGGCATGGCGCGGGAAGTATAGCGTTCGGGCTTCAGGGTCGAGTAAGGTGGGCGGCGATCCGGACCGCGGTGGGTGCGCCTTTCGGATTGCCGGCGGCGAAGCAAAGCGCGTACATGGGCGTGTGCCGCGTGTTCTCGAGGATCATAGGGCGCTCGACGACGCCGGCGAACCTCGAGTGAAGTCGCTCGATGAAGTACTTGAGGATCTCGTCTGCGCCGGCGATCCGCACGATCGAACCCTCATCGCCGAACAGGTCCGCATCGCCGCTTCGCCCATAGAAGCGCGATTTCCAGTCGTCCGTCCCGAAGATGGCGGTGAGCTTTCGCGCCCAATGCCCGTCAGGCGGGTAGTCCCTGGGCATCATGCGGCCTGCGCCGATGGCGAATGGAAACAGCACCCACAGGTCGATTGCCTGGGTCCTCGCGATGGCCTCGATCGTGGTCCACTCAACGCTCATTCCGTACGGGTCGAGAAACGTGACCGCGCGCTGCCCACGCCAGTCCTGCGACCGGCACCACTCCTGCAGCCACCGGTTGGCGTCGACTTCATGCACGGCACAGCGGTTTTCCAGCGCGGGAAACTGGGAGCGCACCATGTTGCGCAGCGCCTTCGCGTGACTGGCATTGCGCTCGATGAATACGTACTCGTGGAACGGGTGCTCGATAGAAAGCGCCTTGTATGCGCTGCCTTCCTGGAACCCGTGCACCTCTTCGTCGTACCCGAAGAGGCCGGGCCCGGGTCCGGTCAGGGCGGTGTCGCGCTCGCCCGTGCCGGCGAACGCGTCCACGTATATGGTCTTCAGCATCGCTGCGGCCGGGTGCCTGGTGAAGATCAGCCTGTACTGGACGAGATATTCCCGAAGCGCCTCGAGCTTGCGCTCCGTCCAGGAACCACCGAACCGATGCTCCACCATGCAGTCTCCGTGCGCGCGCCGGCCAGGGGCGCCGGGGCGGATACATGTATAAACGTACAGCATGGCTGACCTGTTGACAACCAGCGGCGGTAACATCGCATCCACGCCTCGAGCCACGTCTACCCGTGCTGCGAATCGAGCCGCACGCCCGTCGATGGAAGTGAACCGGCTGCTGCGCGAGCGCCGCCTCACCCAGGCCGCCGCGGCGAAGCTGCTCGGCATCCTGCAGCCGCACGTGTCCGACCTCGCGCGCTACCGGCTCGAGCGCTTCTCGGTGGAGCGCCTGATGGGGTTCCTCGTGGGGCTGGGCCGGGATGTGGAGATCCGCATTCGCTCCCGGGCCGGGCGCAGCGCCCGCCCCGCGGTGCGCGTGCTGCTTGGGACG
>JBDTMD010000261.1:0-4046 GCA_039934435.1 Burkholderiales bacterium | reverse complement strand
GCGAGCCGAGCGCGCGCACCGGGGTCCAGTCGTTGCCCAGGCCGCCCGCGTACTTGGCGAGCAGCGCGTTTTCCTTGATCGCGTCGTAGATGCCGGTCAGGTCGTCGGCCACCGTCGTCAGGTAGCACGACGAGAGCTGCGAGCGCTGGGTGCCCGAATTGAACAGCGTCGGCGTCGAGCTCATGAAGTCGAACGTCGACAGCACGTCGTAGAACTCGATGGCGCGCGCCTCGCGGTCCTTTTCATTGAGCGCGAGGCCCATGGCGACGCGCATGAAGAACGCCTGCGGCAATTCGATCCTGCGGCCGCGCACGTGCTGGAAATAGCGGTCGTAGAGCGTCTGCAGGCCGAGGTAGCCGAACTTCAGGTCGCGCTCGGCCTTCAGCGCGCGGCCGATGCGCGCCAAGTCAAATTTTGCAAGCTCGGGGTCGAGCAGCTCGGCGGCGATGCCGCGGCGCACGAACTCCGGGAAGTAGGCCGCATAGCGGGTCGCCATCGCCTCCTGGCTCACCTCTTCGCCCAGCACTTCCAGGCGGATGGTATTGAGCAGCAGCCGCGCCGTGACGTAGCCGTAGGCCGGGTCCGTCTCGATCATCGCCCGGGCGGCGAGGATCGCCGACTTGCGCACTTCTTCCATCGGCACGCCGTCATACAGGTCGCGCAGCGTCGCTTGCAGAATCGCATCCGGCCCCGCCGCGCCCTCCAGGCCCAGGCACGCCGAGGCCAGCAGCTGCCGCAGGGCCTCGAGATCGAGCGGCCGGCGCGCGCCGTTTTCCACGACATGCAGGACCGCGCCGGGCGCATGGCGGTCGCGCGCCGACTTTTCCGCGGCGCGCGCCTTGGCGCGCTCTTCGCGGTACAGCACGTAGGCGCGGGCGACGTCGTGCTCGCCGGAGCGCATCAGCGCCAGTTCAACCTGATCCTGGATATCCTCGATGTGGACGGTGCCGCCCTGCGGCTGGCGCCGCTGCAGCGCGCCGACCACCTGCTCGGTGAGCCGCGCGACCAGCTCGCGGATGCGCGCCGAGGCCGCGCCCTGGCTGCCGTTGACGGCCAGGAACGCCTTGGTCATCGCCACCGAGATCTTGGCCGGCTCGAAGCCGACCACGGCGCCGTTGCGCCGGATGATCTTGTAGTCCGCGTAGGCTGACTGGATCGCGCTACTCGAGTCGGCAACGCTCGCACCTGCCACCGTGCCGGTTGCTGGACTCTCTTGCGCGATCTGCATGTCCCTGTCTCCCTTGCGCCGCGGCCCGCCGCTGCATTGCGGCTTCCTGACGATCTGCAGCAGAACCACTATATATAGGGCTGAACCCCTGATTGCTCACTACTTCTAGTGGCCGCAATGTACCACGCGGATTTTATTTTGCAAGCGGCATGACGCCGTGCGCGGCGTCGCGCGCGGTTTGCGCGGTGCAGCGAAGCTACTAAAGACAGGACAAACGAAGAACAGACCTACCAGATCTTGTGGCGCGCGAGGCCGGCGTGAAATCGCCGCCAGTCGAAGCGCACGCCCGGGTCGCGCTTGCGGCCCGGTGCGACGTCGCTGTGCGCGGCGCAGGCGCGCAGCGGCAGCTGCGCCGCCAACGCGCGCGCCAGGCGCGCGAGGCAGCGGTACTGGGCGTCGGCAAAGGCGCGATCCTCGCCGCCTTCCAGCTCGACGCCGATCGAATAGTCGTTGCAGCGCGACAGTCCGCGCCAACGCGAGGCGCCCGCGTGCCACGCGCGCCGGTGCACGGGGACGAACTGCTGCAGCGCACCGTCACGGCGCACGAAGAAATGCGCCGATACGCGCATTTGAACCAGGTCGCGGAAGTATGGGTGCGCGCGCGCATCGAGCCGGTTGGTGAACAGGCGCTGCACCGCATCGCCGCCGTATTGCCCGGGCGGCAGGCTGATCGAATGCAGCACGAGCATCGAGACCGCGGCATGGCGCGGCCGGGCGTCGCAGTTGGGCGAGCCGATGTAGCGTGCGCCCCGCAGCCGCCCGTCAGAGCCGATTCTCATCCGTGATGCCCAGGCGCTGCATGCGATAGCGCAGCGTGCGGAACGTAATGCCGAGCAGCTTGGCGGCGGCGGTTCGGTTGAATTGGGTGCGCGCCAGCGCTTCCAGGATGGCTTCGCGCTCCACGCGATCGAGGTATTCCGGCAGGGGCGCTCCCAGCGCGCCCTCGGCGGCGCGCGCGCCGGGCTCCTCGGCCGCCATCGGCTTCAGCATGAGGTCATCGGCGCCGATCTGGGCCCCGTTCGACAGTGCCGTGGCGCGCTCGAGCACGTTTTCCAGCTCGCGGATGTTGCCCGGGAAATCGTACCGCGCCAGCTCCTCGAGCGCGGCGTCCGCCAGGCGCGCCGGCGGCGCGCCGCTGGCGCGCGCGATGCGCTCCAGGATGCTGGCCGCGATCTGCGGGATGTCCTCGCGGCAATCGCGCAGCGGCGGCATCTGCAGCTCGATGACGTTCAGCCGGTAGAACAGGTCCTGGCGAAAGCGCGCGGACTCCACCAGTCGCGCCAGGTTCTGGTGCGTGGCGCTGATGATGCGCACGTCGACCGGCTCCTCCTGGGTCGCGCCGACCTTGCGCACGCGCTTTTCCTGGATCGCACGCAGCAGTTTCACCTGCATCGGCAGCGGCAGGTCCGCCACCTCGTCGAGAAACAGCGTGCCGCCGCTCGCCGCCTGGAAAAAGCCGTCGCGGTCCTGCTCGGCGCCGGTGAAGGCGCCTTTCTTGTAGCCGAAGAACTCGCTTTCCATCAGGTTCTCCGGAATCGCGCCGCAATTCACGGGCACGAAGGAGCGCTCGCGGCGCGCGCCCTGGTCGTGGATCAGGCGCGCCGCGAGCTCCTTGCCGCTGCCCGACTCGCCCGACACGTGCACCGGCGCCTGCGTGCGCGCCAGCTTGGCGATCAGCTCGCGCACCTGCGCCAGCGGCGCGCTGCCGCCGAGCAGCGGCAGGTCGCGCGGCGGCGCCTCGGCCTGGTCGGGCAGCGACAGCGCCGACTTGACCAGCGCGCGCAGCTGCTCCAGGCCGACCGGCTTGGAGACGTAGTCGAAGGCGCCCGCCTTCAGCGCGGCAACGGCATTCTCGGCGCTGCCGTGCGCGGTGATCACGGCCACCGGCAGATCGCTCTTCAGGCCGCTGATGTGCCGCACCAGGTCGAGGCCTTCGCCGTCGGGCAGCCGCATGTCGGTGAGACAGAGGTCGAATTGCGCGTCGACCAGCCGAGCGCGCGCCTCGGCGAGGCTACCCACCGCCACCACCGCGAGACCCATTTTTGCCAGCGTCAGCTCGAGCAGTTCGCGGATATCGGGCTCGTCGTCGACCACCAGCACGTGGCGCTCGCGCCGCGCCGGCCGGCGCTCGGCGCGCTTCATGCGCCCACCCCGCCGCGGCAGACGACGCGGAAATGCGCGCCCGGCCGGTCGTTGACATACTCGAGCAGGGCACCGTTGGCGGCGGCCAGCTCGCGCGCAAGGTACAGGCCCAGGCCCGTCCCCTTGCTGTCGGTGGTGAAGAACGGCTCGAACAATTGTCCCTGGATGGGCGCGGGCACGCCGGGCCCGTTGTCGGTGATGCTCAATTCTACTTTGTCGCCGAAGGCGCGCGCCGCAATGCGCACGCTGCCCGGCGCGTCGGGCGCGTGGCGCACGGCGTTGCGCAGGAGGTTCCAGACCACCTGCCGCAGGTGCTCGGGATCGAATTCGACCCAGGCGTCGCGCACCGTCTCGATGGCGATGCGCGCCGCGGGCACCGACTCGTTGGCGACCAGCTCGTCGAGAAACTGGCGCAGCCACGAGGCCAGCGCCACGCGCTCCGCCGCCACGCGATCGCGGCGGTTGAGCTGCAGCACGTCAGCCACCAGGCGCTCGAGGCGCAGCGTGTTGTCATGGATGATGCGCGTCAGGCGGCCGCGGTCCTGGTCGCGGCGCTCTTCGGCGAGCAGCTCCGAGGCGTGGCTGATGGCGGCGAGCGGGTTGCGGATCTCGTGCGCGATGTTGGCGTTCAACCGGCCCAGCGCGGCGAGCTTGAGCTGCTGCGCCTGCTCGCGCG
>JBDTMD010000260.1:0-4047 GCA_039934435.1 Burkholderiales bacterium | reverse complement strand
CACGATGCAGCGGTTCCACTGGTAGCAGGGCAGGGACACGAGCGCCGCGTGCTCGTCGATGGCCTCGGTGGCGACGCACAGGTCGGCTTCGCCCGCGGCCACCTGCGCGCAGATCTGCGTCGGATTGCCCTGGTGGATGACGAGGTGCACCTTGGGATAACGGCGCTTGAACGCGGCGACGGCGCGCGGCAGGTAGTAGCGCGCCTGCGTGTGGGTAGTGGCGATGGTCAGCGTGCCCGCGCCTTCGTTCGCGAATTCGGCGCCCGCGCGCTTCAGGTTGGCGGCCTCGGCGAGGATGCGCTCGGCGATCTCCAGCACCGCACGGCCGGGCTCGGTGATGCCGGTCAGGCGCTTGCCGTGGCGCACGAAGATGTCGACGCCGAGCTCGTCCTCGAGCTCCTTGATCGCGCGCGAAACGCCCGGCTGCGAGGTGTGCAGGGCGTCGGCGGCCGCCGAGACGCTCAGGTCGCGGCGCGCGACCTCGGCGAGATAGCGCAATTGCTGGATTTTCATAATAACGCTCCAGCATAAGATCTTAGCATCTTAGTCTTTGTTCGTATAACGCCCGCCGCCACAATGCAGGGCTATGTACCAGTACGAAGCCATTGATCAGCGGCTGGTCGACGAGCGCGTGGCGCAGTTTCGCGACCAGACGCGGCGCTTCCTCGCCGGGAAACTGTCGGAAGACGACTTCAAGGCCCTGCGCCTGAGGAACGGCCTGTACATCCAGCGCTACGCGCCGATGCTGCGCATCGCGATTCCCTACGGGCTGTTGTCCGCCGCGCAGTTGCGCAAGCTCGCCGACCTTGCGCGGCGCTACGACCGCGGCTACGGTCATTTCTCCACGCGCCAGAACCTGCAGCTCAACTGGCCCCGGCTCGAGGACGTGCCCGAGATGCTGGCCGAGCTCGCAGGCGTGCAGATGCACGCCATCCAGACTTCGGGCAATTGCGTACGGAACGTCACCACGGACCAGTTCGCCGGCGTTGCCGCCGACGAGATCGTCGACTCCTTCGTCTGGTGCGAACTGATCCGGCAGTGGTCGACCTTCAACCCGGAATTCACCTACCTGCCGCGCAAGTTCAAGATCGCCGTGAACGGCGCCGCCGCCGATCGCGCCGCGACCTTCGTGCACGACATCGGCCTGCACGCGCAGCGGGATGCGGCCGGCGAGATCGGCTTTCGCGTCATCGTCGGCGGCGGCCTCGGCCGCACGCCGATCGTCGGCCAGGTGCTGCGCGAGTTCCTGCCGTGGCGCCACCTGCTGACCTACCTCGACGCCATCCTGCGCGTCTACAACCGCCACGGGCGGCGCGACAACCTGAACAAGGCGCGCATCAAGATCTTGGTTAAAGAGCGCGGCATCGAGCGCTTCCGCGAGGAAGTCGACGCCGAGTGGGCGCACCTCAAGGACGGGCCGGCGACGCTGATCGAAGAAGAAGTGCGGCGCGTGGAGGCGCGCTTCACTCGCCCAGCGTACGAAAAAATGGGGACAGACCCTATTATTTCGCTTAGCGAAAAAATGGGGTCTGTCCCCGGTTTCGCGGCCTGGCACAGGCGCAACGTGCACCCGCACAAGCAACCGGGCTACGCCGCGGTGACGCTGTCGCTGAAAAAGACCGGCGTGCCGCCGGGCGACCTGACTTCGGATCAGATGGACGCCGTGGCGGCGCTCGCCGAGCGCTACAGCTTTGGCGAGTTGCGCGTCACGCATGAGCAGAACCTGGTCTTCGCCGACGTGCGCCAGGACCAGCTCGAAGCCCTGCGGCGCGAGCTGCGCGCGCTCGGTCTCGCCACGCCCAACATCGGCCTGCTCACCAACATCATTGCCTGCCCCGGTGGCGATTTCTGCTCGCTCGCCAACGCCAAGTCGATCCCGTTGGCAGAAGCCATCCAGCGCCGCTTCGACGATTTGGACTACCTGCACGACATCGGCGAGCTGGACCTGAACATCTCCGGCTGCATGAACGCCTGCGGCCACCATCATGTCGGCCACATCGGCATCCTCGGCGTCGATAAGAACGGCGAGGAGTGGTACCAGATCGAGATCGGCGGCAACCAGGCGCCCGCCAGCCTCGGCAAGGTGATCGGCCCGGCGTTCGCGCGCGCCGAGGTCACTGGCGTCATCGAGCGGCTGGTCGAAACCTATCTGGAGCAACGCGACGGCGACGCCGAGCGCTTCATCGACGTCGTGCAGCGCATCGGCATCGAGCCCTTCAAGGAGCGAGTCTATGGCCACCCTGATCAAACACGGCAAGATCGTCGACGAACCCTCGCCGCCGCCTGACCTGGTGGTGCTCGAGCCGGGCGACGATCCCGGATTGCTCGCGGCATCGCTTGGGCGGCTGCAGGCGATCGCCGTCAAGTTTCCCGCGTTTGGCGACGGCCGCGGCTACTCGATCGCGCGCCTGCTGCGCGAGCGCTATGGCTACCGCGGCGAGCTGCGCGCCGTCGGCCAGGTCGCCCGCGACAATCTGCATTTCATGGCGCAGTGCGGTTTCGACGCCTTCGAACTGCGTGCGGGCGAGGATGCGCAGGCAGCGATCGCCGCGTTCAACGATTTCAGCGAGACCTACCAGGCCACGGTGGCGCGGCCGCAGCCGCTGTTCCGCCGGCGGGGATGATCCGGTGAGCGGCACCGTCTACCTCGTCGGCGCCGGGCCGGGCGCACCCGACCTCCTCACGCTGCGCGCGGCCCGGCTGCTCGGCGCGGCCGACATCGTGCTGCACGACGCGCTCGTTCATCCCGGGACGCTCGAGCTCGCGGTGAAGGCAGTGAAGGTCGCGGTCGGCAAGCGCTGCGGCCGGCATTCGAGCGCGCAACGGTTCATCAACAAGCGCCTGGTCGACGCGGCGCGGCGCCATGCGGTGGTGGTGCGGCTCAAGGGCGGCGACCCGATGCTGTTCGGGCGTGCCCAGGAGGAGATCGACCACCTGCGCGCGTCAGGGATCGTCGTCGAAGTCGTGCCGGGCGTCACCGCGGCGTGCGCCGCGAGTGCCGAGCTGGGCGCATCGCTCACCCAGCGCGGCGTCGCGCGCAGCGTCGCCTTCGTCACGCCGCGGGTGGGCGCTGGCGAGTCGGACTCGCAGTGGGCGCGGGCGGCTGCGGCCGCCGACACGGTGGTGCTGTACATGGCGGCGGGCGAGGCATGTGCCGTGCGTGATGCACTCATCGCCGCCGGCATGCCGGCGCAGCTGCCCGCGGCGGTGGTGGAGAGCGCGTCCCTCGAGACCTCGCAGGCGCGGCTCGGAACGGTGGCGCAGCTCGAATCGCTGCTTGATGGGCGCGGCGACGGTCCGGTGGTGATGGTTCTCGGCAGGGCGATGGCGAAAATGCGGCGCGCAGGGCGCGTGCTTCAGCAAGCGGGTGCTCGACAGTGACCGGCGAGGCAATCATCCTGGTCGGTCACGGCGCGCGCGACCCCGCCTGGGCCGCGCCGCTGCAGCGGCTCGGGCAGAGGCTCGAGCAGGCGGGCACCGGGGCGGCAGTGCGCATCGCATATCTGGAATTCATGGGCCCGGATCTGCCGTCGGCGCTGAAGTCACTGTGCGAGGAAGGCATGCATGCAATTCGCGTGGTGCCGGTGTTCCTCGGCGCCGGCGGGCATGTCAAGAGAGATATCGCGGCGTGCGTCGAGGCGGCGCGCGCGGCGCGGCCGCGGGTTTACATTGAGCTCGAAGCGCCGGTGGGCGAGCGCTCGCCGGTGATCGAAGCGCTGGCCGCGGCGATCGCGGCCGGCGGCTAGGATTCGCGCCGCAGAAAGCGGCGCAGTTCGCTGAGCGTCTCGCGCGGCGCTTCCTCGGGGAGGAAGTGCCCGCACGGCAGCGCCCGGCCGGAGACGTGCGTCGCCACTTCGCGCCAGTCGCGCAGCGGCTCGAACAAGCGCTCGATGACGCCGCGCTTGCCCCAGAGCACGAGCAGCGGCATGCGCAGCTTCCTCTTCAGATCCCTGCGGTCGTGCTCGAGGTCGATGCTGGCCGAGGCGCGGTAGTCCTCGCAGGTGGCGTGAACGCAGCGCGGATCGCGGAACGCGCGCACGTATTCGC
>JBDTMD010000259.1:0-4047 GCA_039934435.1 Burkholderiales bacterium | reverse complement strand
ACCTCAGGTTCGTCCGGCGCCCGAAGGCGGGACGCTCACAACAGTGACGCTAGGGTCTGCAACCTTAGGAAGCTATCGGTTCGGAAATATGAGCCCGGTCGAACACAGCAGGGGACATCGGGCCGGAGCCAATCGCCCCGGAAAACGCCGCTACTGCTAGAACAACTTTTCCTGCTTCGCCAGCGCCGCTTCCAGCGTCGCCTCGATCGTCAGGATTCTACGCTTGGCTTCTCCCAAGTCAAAACCTTCGCCTAGGCGCATGCTGAGAAGTTCGTGCGCGACGTTGAGCGCCGCCATGACCGCGATGCGCTCCGTGCCGGCGACCTTGCCGGCCTGCTTGATCTCGTTCATCTTGCCTTCGAGGTAGGCCACGGCCTGCAGCAGTGCCTCGCGCTCGTCGTCGCCGCAGGCGACGCGGTAACTGCGTCCCAGCAGGGTGACTTCGATGGTCTTGGCGCCGTCGGCTGCGCGCTTCTCGTTGGCGCTCACTCGGGCAGGCGCGTGAGCAGTTGCTCGACCTTCGCGCGCGCGCCGTCGATCTTCTCGTTCAGGCGCTTGGCGTCATTGCGGGCCGCGGCCAGCTCCTGGCGCAACGAGATGTTCTCGGCGCGCAGGCGCTCGCACAGTCCGACGAACTGCGCGACCTTGGACTCGAGCGAGTTGAACTCCGCCTCCACGCGGCAAACTATGTTCGAAAATCGCTACTGCGTCAAGAAATAAGGGGCGGTTCTGAATGTGCTTCCTCAGAAAGTGTTAGCGCCCCCGTCGCGCCCTGACTGCCTCCAGGATGCGGCACAGTTCCTCGGCGCCGTCGAGGAGCCGGGGGGTATGCCGCTGCAGCAATTCGGGCCGGATGGCGTACAGATTGCCGCCCCGCACCGCGGCCAGCTCCGGAAATGACCGCCAGCCATCCAACCAGGGCGGGCGGGCGCCGTCCTCCCCGCTGGCGACGATGGCTTCGGGGTTGGCGCGCAACACGCTTTCGCGGTCGATTTCCGGCGCCAGCGCCGGCAGGTCCGCCATGACGTTTTCGCCCCCGCAAAGCTGCATCACCTTGGAGATGACGTGCTCGCCGTTGACCGTGATCAGGGGCCGGTCCCAGACCTGGTAGAAGACGCGTACGACCGGGCGCGCGGCGAAGGTGGCGGCGATTCGTGCGGCTCGTGCGCGAAACGCGTTTGCCGCGGCCGCCGCCGCGACGTCAGTCCCGGCAAGGTACCCTAACGTCTGGATTGTGCGCGCGATGTCCTCGAGCTCCCGAGGCTCGGAGCGGAACACCGGGATGCCTAGCGCTGCGATGCGCTCCACGGCGCGCGCGCTGCCGGCGTTGGGCCAGGCGACGACCAGGTCGGGCCTGAGCGCCACCAGCGCCTCGAGATCGATGGCGGCTTCGCTGCCGATGCGCGGCAAGCGCCGCGCCGCCGGCGGATAGTCGCTGTACTGCACGGCGCCGACCAGGCGATCGCCAGCGCCCGCCGCGAACATCAGTTCGGTGAGATGGGGCGCCAGGCTGACCACGCGCCGTGCGGGCGCGGCGAGTACCACCGGCTTGCCGTAGTCGTCCGTGACGCGCAGCTCGGCGTGCGCTGCGCACGCCGCGAGCAACAGAACGCCAAGCATTGCGCGCGCCATGCCGGTTTGTATAATCTCTCGCGTAGTCAGCTGCAAGGTGTCTTCGCGGAGATTCGCTTCGCGAGGATGAAACGGGAAACAGGTGAGCGGTGCGCTTGCGCGCCCCGCAATCCCTGTACTGCCCCCGCAACGGTAAGCGAGGGGGCGTGCCACCCCGCCACTGTGGAAGCTTGTTCCATGGGAAGGCGGCACGCCCGGCGCGTCGACAGATGCGCACTCGCGAGTCCGGAGACCGGCCTTGCGGTTTTGTCCGTACCGCTGATGGGCGTCGGGGATGACGCCGGGAGGGATTCGCCATGCGTTTCGCCATCTTCGCGCTGCTCGCCGCGCTCGCGCCGCCCGTGCTCGCGCAATCGAACGACGCCGTCGTCATCAACGCCACGCGCTTTCCTGAGGACGCGCGCCGCCTGCCGGCGAGCGTCACTGTGCTGGAGGCGACGGACATCGGGGAAAGCGCGGCGCGCACGCTGCCGGAGCTGCTGTTCGAGCAGACCGGGATAAACATGCGGGACTTCTTCGGCAACAATGCGGCCGGCACGGCCATCGATCTGCGCGGGTTCGGCATCACGGGAACGCAAAACGCGCTGGTGCTGGTGGACGGCCGGCGGATCAGCGACTTCGATCTGTCCGGGGTGCAGTGGGCGGCGATTCCGCTGGCGTCGATCGAGCGCATCGAGATCCTGCGCGGCACGGGCGCCGTGCTCTACGGCGACGGTGCCACGGCGGGTGTGGTGAATATCATCACGCGCTCGCCCCTGAAGCAGGGTCCGCGCGCCGAGGCCCGAGGCCGCATCGCGTCCTACGGCACAACCGAAGGCCAGCTCTACGGCAGCCGGGCGGGCGAGTCCTTCGGCATCAATGCGTCGATCTTCGGCTTCGACGCCGATGGCTACCGGCGCAACAACCGCAATCAGCAGGAAAACCTTGCGCTCAACATGCGCTGGGGGATCGGCGAGAGTTACGCGGACCTGCGCTTCGGCACGGACCGGCAGAAGCTGCGCTTGCCGGGCGCCCGCTCCGTGCAGCCCTCCATCGGCTTGAACGAGTACGTGACAGACCCGCGCGGCGCACAAACGCCGCTCGACTGGTCCGAGCGGGATGGGGATCGCGTCGGGGCCACTTTCGCCCATCGTATCGGCGACGTAGAGCTGACCCTGGGCCTGGACTGGCGCGACAAGGCGCAGCGCTCCTACTTCGACCAGCAGGGTCCTGTGGCGCGCGACGACCGTCTGCAATGGGGTTCGATCAGTCCGCGCGCCCGCGTTCCGGTGCAGATCGCCAGCGTGGAGCACCGCTTCACGCTGGGCTTCGACAGCAATGCCTGGCGCTACGATTCGCGCCGCGCGGACCGGCCCGAGAATCTCCCGCAGCCGGTAAACCGTGTGCGAGTGAACCAGGACGCCCTCGCGCTCTACGCGCAAGACGCGGTGCAGGTGTCCGCGAAGAGCCTCCTTACGCTCGGTTGGCGCGACGAGCGGGTGCAGTACCGCGCAACCGACGCCTTCGATCCGGCCGCTCCCGGATTTCCAGGTTTCGGCTCAGAGGCGCCGGCGGCAAGCGAAAGGCAGCGCCAGCATGCGTGGGAGGCCGGGTGGCGCCAGGAACTGTCCCCGGCCTGGGCCTGGTTCGCCCGCGCCGGGCGCAGTTACCGCTTCGTGAATGCCGAGGAGATCTACGAAAGCGACGCGGCGTTCAACGCGCAGTTCCAGATCCTGCGCCCGCAGCATGCGCGCACCGTGGAAGGCGGCGCGGAGTGGCGCGTGCGGTCGGCTTCCGTACGGGCCACGCTGTTCCACGCCGACATCACTGATGAGATCCACCTGGATCCGTTTTCCGCCGGCATCGGCAACACCAATCTGCCGCCGACGCGCCGGCGCGGGATTGAGACGCAGGCTTCGTGGCAGGCGACAACCGGAGTGCGCCTGAGCGCCGGCTATGCCTACACCGATGCGCGCTTTCGCGGCGGCGTGCTGCCCGGCAACGCGTTTTTCGGCACGAACGTGGAAATCGCCGGCAAGCGCGTGCCGCTGGTCCCGGCGCACAAGCTGAACCTCGGCCTCGACTGGGACCTGGGCGCGCGCACGAGGCTCTCCGGCGCGCTCACGGTGGTGAGCGCGCAGTTCATGGACAACGACGAGCCAAATACGCTTGGGGCGAAAATCCCGGCGTACGCCGTGCTCGATGTGAAGCTGGCGCGCGAGTTCGGCTGGGGCCGTTTCGCGCTCGCGCTCAACAACGCGCTGGACGAGCAGTACTACACTTACGCGGTGCGCAGCAATTTCACGCCCGACAAGTACAACGTCTACCCGCTGCCGGGGCGTACGCTGAGCCTCACCGCGGAATTCAGGGTTGACTGATATCCGCCCGCGCCGCAGAACCTGCTGATCGGGGCCGTCATGAAGCCGACCCACTTCG
>JBDTMD010000258.1:0-4068 GCA_039934435.1 Burkholderiales bacterium | reverse complement strand
CGGGCACCACCGGCAAGCCCAAATGCATCGTGCACGGCGCCGGCGGCACGCTGCTCGCCGCCCTGAAAATGTACAAGCTGCACTTCGACGTGCGGCCCGCGGACCATTTCTTCTACTACACCACCTGCAACTGGGTGATGTGGAACCTGCTGTTCCACGGCCTCGCCGCCGAGGCGACCGTCATGCTCTACGACGGCTCGCCGTTCGCGCGCGACGGGCAGATCCTGTTCGACTACGCGCAGCGCGAGCGCTTCAGCCATTTCGGCACCTCGGCGAAGTTCATCGACGCCATCGCCAAGCGCGGGCTGAAGCCGCGCGCAGACTACCCGCTGCCGGGACTGCGCATGATCGTCTCCACCGGCTCGCCGCTGGTGCCGGAAAGCTACGATTACGTGTACCGCGACATCAAGGCAGACGTGTGCCTGTCGTCGATCTCCGGCGGCACCGACATCATGGCGGGCTTCGCCGACGCCAACGCGGTGCTGCCGGTGTACCGGGGCGAGCTGCAATGCCGCTCGCTCGGCCTCGCGGTCGAGGTGTTCGACGAGGCGGGCCGCTCGATTGTCGGCCAGAAGGGCGAGCTGGTCTGCACGAAACCGTTCCCGTCGATGCCGCTCGGTTTCTGGAACGACCGCGGCGGCGAGAAGTACCACGCGGCCTATTTCGCCAAGTACGAGAATGTCTGGTGCCATGGCGACTGGTGCGAGCTGACCGAGCGCGGCACGATGATCGTCTACGGGCGCTCCGACGCGACGCTCAATCCGGGCGGCGTGCGCATCGGCACGGCCGAAATCTACGGCCAGGTGGAAAAGATTCCCGAGGTCGAGGAATCGGTGGCCATCGGCCAGCTGTGGCCGCCCGCCCAGCCCACCGACACGCGCGTCGTCCTGTTCGTCAAGCTGCGCGAGGGGCTGCAGCTCGACGCGGCGCTCGAAGAGCGCATCCGCCGCCAGATCGGCGATCACACCACCAAGCGCCACGTGCCGGCGAAGATCGTGCAGGTGGCCGACATCCCGCGCACCAAGAACAACAAGGTGGTGGAGCTGGCGGTGAAGGCGGTGGTGCACGGCATGCCCGTGGGCAACACCGATGCGCTCGCCAATCCCGAGGCGCTCGAGCTGTACCGCGACATTCTCGAACTTCAAACCTGAGGCTGCCATGATCATCGTCCACCACCTGAACAATTCGCGCTCGCAGCGCGTGCTTTGGCTGCTCGAGGAATTGGGCACCCCCTATGAGGTGAAGCGCTACCAGCGAGATGCGAAGACCATGCTCGCGCCGCCCGCACTGCGCTCCGTGCATCCGCTCGGCAAATCCCCCGTGATCGAGGATGGCGGACAGACGCTGGCGGAATCCGGCGCCATCGTCGAATACCTGGCCGAACGCTACGGCGAGGGGCGCCTGGTGCCCGCCGCCGGCACGCCCGAGCGCATGCGCTACCGCTATTGGATGCACTTCGCCGAAGGCACGGCGCAGCCGCCGCTGCTGCTCAAGCTGCTGTTCGATCGCGTGGAAACCGGACCGATGCCGTTTTTCGTGCGGCCGGTGGCGCGCAGCATCGCGCAGCGCGTGAAAGGCATGTACATACAGCCCAATATCGACCGTATTCTCGATTTCATGGAAACCGAGCTGGCGCAGCGCGATTGGTTCGCCGGCGCGAATTTCAGCGCTGCCGACGTGCAGATGAGTTTTCCGCTGGAAGCGGCCGTCGTGCGCGGCGGCCTGGATGCGAAGCGCCCGCGCCTGATGGCGTTCCTCGAGCGCATCCACGCGCGCCCGGCCTACCGCCGCGCCATCGACAAGGGCGGCGAGTACGCGCTGCTGCGCTAGGCGTCGGCCTCGATTTCCCGGCGCAGGCGCACGGCGCGCGCGAACTCGAGCACCGAGCGCGCCAGCTTCAGACGGTCTTCCGGCGTGCGCATGAAGGTCGGCGTCGCCAGCACATGGAAGCCGCTGGCGCGAATGCCCTCGACCAGCGCCGCGTCGGCGCTGTCGATGATGATGCCGTCGATCAGCTTGTGGTATTCCATGGCGACGGCGCGCGCCGACACTTCGCGCCCCAGCTCGTGCATCACTTTCGCCGCCGAGCCCTGCAGCGCGCGCCCGCCGATGATCGGGCTCACCGCGATCACCGGCGCGCCGCGCTTGCGCAGCGCCTCGCGCATGCCGGGCACCGCGAGAATCGGTTGCATCGTGTGGTAGGGGTTGCACGGGCACAGCACCACCGCCTCGAGGTCGTGGGCGTGCAGCGCGTCGAGCACTTCGTCGGACAGGCGCGCCTCGTCGGCGCCGCCGTAGTTAAAGCTGCGCACCGCCGGCTCGCACTTCAGCTCGAAGAAGTAGTCCCGGAAGCTGAGCGCACCCGCATCGGTGTTGACGAGGGTGCGCACCGGGTCGTCGCTCATCGGCAGCACGCGCGCCTCGATGCCCAGGCGCTGGCACAGATCGAGCGTCAGCGCGGTTGGCGCGCGCCCGTCGCGCAGCGCCTCGGCGCGCAGCAGTTGCAGCGCGAGCGCGCGGTCGCCGAGCGGCACCTCGCCGGGGCCGCGCAGGCGCATGAGCATGCCGTGGCAGGCAAAGGTCTCGCCGGCCGGCTCCCAGCCCTTGGCGGTGTCGGCGATGCCGGCGAGCGCGTAGAGCATGGTGTCGACGTCAGGCGATATGTGCAGGTCGAGGTAGTCGAAGTCGTCGCCGGTGTTGACGATGACGGCGAGATCTTTGCCGCGCAGGCGATACAGCCCCTCGGCGAGCTTGGCGCCGCCGACCTGACCGCCCAACGCGACGACGGTGCCCATGCGGCCGATTCTAGCCGCGGGCAATGGCCGCGGCGAGCGCGGCGATGACCGTCGGCTGCTCGCCGATCGCCGCCTCGATCTCGATGGCGACACCGGGATGGCGGGCGCCGGCCGCGGCGGCGCGCGCCGGCAGGTCGCGCTTCAGATGCGCACCCTGGCCGAGGAACACGGGCGCCACGCGCACGCGGCGCGCGCCGCGCGCCGCGCCTCGAACGGCGCAGCCCATTGCGGGTCGCGCGAGCCGTGGGCGAACAGGACGAGGGCCCGCTTCAATTCAATGCAGCGTGGCGCGCCGGCCTTCGTAGATGCCCTGCAGCAGGCGCAGCGATCCCAGGCAAATCGCGCTGTGCGTCAGCGCGTGGCCGAGATGCTCGACGATGTCGAGGGTCACCGGCACGTGCAGCGCGGCAAGCGTGCGCGCCGCGCGCTCGGCGTGCACGCGCGAGACGATCGCGTCGTACTCGCCGTGCACCAGGTGCACGCGCGAGCCGATGCGCGTACCGCTCATTGGCAGGCGCGCGAAGCGCGCCGCGTAGGCGACCACCGCGCCGGCGAGCCCCGGGAGCTGCTTCACCGCCTCCAGCGCCACCGTGCCGCCCTGCGAAAAGCCGATCAGCACGGTGCGCTCGGTGGGCACGCGGCAGTTGGTCTGCTCGCGGCGCACCAGCGCTTCGAGCCGCGGCAGGATGGCGGCGACGCGCTCCGGGCGGTTCTCGTCGGTCAGGCCGCGGCTCGAATACCACTGCTGCGCGTCGCGGTCGATTTCGGACGAGGCAAAGCCGCTCGGCACCACCAGCGCCGCGCTCGGGAAGCGCGCCTGGAAGCGGAACGCGATCGGGATCATCGATTTCGAGGTCGCGCCGCTGCCGTGCAGGAACACGAACAGGTGCTGGGCGCGGTGCTCCGGGGTCGGCCCGAAGCGGAAGATCTTGCCGGGCATGTGGGTTCGGGGTGCGCGGCCATTCTCGCCCCATTGGCGACCGCGTGTAAACCACCCGTGCCGCCGCCTGCGTCTCAGGCCGGGGCGCGTTCGGCTCGCGGCGCGCTTCTTGCCGCGAGCACCTGCCGCAGGTACTGCCCGGTATGGCTTTCCGCAACGCGGGCCACCGCCTCCGGCGTGCCCTGCGCGACGATGCGCCCGCCGCCGTCGCCGCCCTCGGGGCCGAGGTCGATCAGCCAGTCGGCGGTCTTGATGACGTCCATGTTGTGCTCGATGACGACGACCGTGTTGCCCGCGTCGACCAGTCGGTGGAGGACGCCCAACAGTTTGCGG
>JBDTMD010000257.1:0-4071 GCA_039934435.1 Burkholderiales bacterium | reverse complement strand
TCCCGGCGCCGGCACTCGCGTCACGCTCGCGCTTCCGCTCGCCGATGAGCAGACCCCGGGCCTACCCGAAACTGGGCAGAAAGAATCGCTCTACCCCATTCAAGGGATTACCCCGGAGCCGAAGTCGGCCTAGCGTTGCACCCGCACCGCTGAGCGCGGGGTAATACAACCAACCTTTGGGGGATGACATGCGGATGTCCACACAACTCAAAACGAGATTGCAGTCTTGCGCCGCGTTCGCAGCGTTGTTGGTTTTCACGGCCGCATCCGCACAGCAACCCTATGACAGCATCACCTGCCGCGCGGGAACGATAACGCCGCTCGCGCAGGCGGAGAAGGTCTTCGTCTGGGCCCTCGATCACCGCGGCGTCTCGCAAACCAGCGACCCCAAAGATCCGTTCAACAACTTCACCCAGCGCTGCATCGGCGTGGTGGCGGCCGTCGAGGGCAAGATCAGCGGCAACGGCTGGTGCCGGAGCGTCGACCCGAAGACGGGCGACTGGACCCTGATCGACTGGACTGCCTCGGACAAGCCGGGCCACGGAACCTGGAGCTTCCGCCATGGCACCGGGAAGTGGCAGGGCGTCACCGGCGGCGGAACATACGAGCCAACGGGCGCGACGCGGCCGGTGGAGGCCGGTACCTACCAGAACTGCGTCCACGGCATGGGCACGTGGAAGTTGCCGGGCTGACGGCAAATCCGACGAAGGAAACGGAAATTAGGGACAGTCCCCATTTGAGGAGCACACGGTGCTATTTGCAGTGATGTACTCGTACAGGGAGAGCACGTCCGAGGTCACCATCAAGCGCCTCAACGCGCTCTTCGCCAACTGGCAGCCGCCCAAAGGGTACGAGATCAAGGTGCACTACTCGTTTGCCGACGGCAGCGGCGGGCTGAGCCTGGTCGAGACCGGGTCCGAGGCCGTGATGTACGAAGCACTCGTCCCTTGGGCGCCGTTCGTCGAATTTCGCGTGGTCCCAGCGATGGAAATCGAGAAGGCGTTCCCGATCGGCATGGCCGCCGTCGCCTGGCGCGAGTCGGTCAAGAATTAGGAAGGAGCCGCGGATGCCGTGCAAGCCGGGAATCACATCGACGCTGCTGTGTACAGCGCTCTCCGCGTGCAGCATATCCGCCATGGCGCAAGGCATGCTGGGCATGGCCGAAGTCAAAACGCTAATCTCCGGCAACACGGTAGTTGCAGAGACTCTTGCAAATGGGTCGGCGTTTCGCTCCTACTTCGCGCCGTCGGGAGAAATCGTGGTGCAACGCAATGACGCCAACGAGTTCTCCGGCTATTGGAGTGTGCGAACGGACGGTTCGCTCTGTGTCAGCTTCACCCACGAGGCATGCGGCACGGTCGAGAGGAACGCCGATGGCAGCTACACGCGCGCAGTCAACGGCACCCCGGAATACAAGTGGGTGAAGATTACCCCCGGTAGGGGGTTCTGAATCCGTCAGTGCTCATGCCCGTGATCGTGGCCATGATGGTGATGGCCGTGGTCATCGTGGTCATGGCCATGCGCATGCGGCTTGCCGGTCTCGACTTCCGGTTCGAACGGCGCCTCGATAGCCGTCACCGAACCGCCCAGCCGCCGCAACTCCGCTTCCAGGTCGTGATCGACCGCGACGCGCAACCAACCCTCGCCCATTTCGACCGGCACATGCGCGCTGCCGAGGTGCCAGGCGAGGCGCGCAAGTTGCGCGTCGTTCGGACAGACGACCTGCCATAGCGGCTCCGGCACGGCGATCACTTCGATTACCCGACCGTCGGAGGCTGTAGCCAGATCCCCACCGCGCAACACCTCGCCGCGCGGCAAATTCAATACCACCTCCTCGCCCGACACCAGCCTCGCGCGCGCGCCGCTTTGCCGCCGCGACGCAAACGGCAGCTCGAGCCGCCCCTTGACCTCCAGCTTGTACGCGGCGCGCGCAATCTTGAGCTTGGCCTTGATCTCGATCATCCCGCCGCCTTACTCTGCTCGCTGGCGCTGCGCCGCTGCTTCAAGAATCCGCGCACCGCGTCGATCTGCTTGCCGTCGAACAGCGCCGGCGCGTGGCCGACGTCCGCGAACTCGACCGCCTGCGTGCCCGGCTTGCGGCGGCGCATCTCCTCCACCGTTCCCGCGAGCAGCACCTCGGATTCGGCGCCGCGCAGCACCAGCACGGGGCAGGTCACCGCGTTCCACACAGTCCACAGGTCGATGCCGCGCAGGAACTCGGCGCCGATCGGCAGCTCGGGGTCGGACTTCGTGTTCCACTGCCCGATCGCCGGATCGAAGCGCAGGTACCAGCGCTGGTCCTCCTCGCGCTGGCGCACGCTGTGCCGGATCAGGTGCTGCCAGTGCGGCTCCGTCAGCGGCCCGAAGGCCGCCAGCGCGCCGCGCAGGAACTCGCCGGCCGACTGCAGCGAGCCGAAGCCGTGCGGCCGCCCGAGGTGCCCCTTCAAGCGGAACAGGCCGTTCCACGGCACGAAGGGGCCGACGTCGTTCATCACCAGGCGCCCGATCGGCGAACCGCGCTTCGCGGCGAGCAGCATGCCCATCAGCCCGCCCATGGAGGTGCCGATCCAATCGAGGCTGCGCACGCGCATTTCCCGCAGGAAGCCCGCGCGCACCGGCGTGGTGACGCGCGCCACCAGCGCCGCCGCGTCGGACAGGTACGTGGAGAAGGTGTAGCCCGACTTGTCCTCGAGCCAGTCGCTCTCGCCGCGGCCGACGACGTCCATGCACACCACGCGGTAGTCCTTCTGCATCGCCTCGGCGAGGTAATCGAAGTCGCGGCAGTTGCGCGACAGGCCGTGCACGCACATGACCACGCTCGGGTTGTCGGCGTCGCCCCAGTCGGTATAGGCGACGCGGTGAAAGCCGTCGGGCCCCAGGCTGAGAAAACTCTGCTGGCGCATGGACATGGGGCGGTTACGGAATGGGGGCGTGCAACGTGAAGGGCGCGGCGATCAGGTCAATGCGGCCATCATACTGCGTGGGCGCTGTCCGGCGCGGCGCCGCGCGCCATGCTAAAAAGCAGTGGTCTGCGAATACCGGAGCCCGCCATGATCCCCGCCGTCCGCTTCAGCCACCTCGGCCTGTACGTGCACGACATCGCGCGCATGGAGCGCTTCTACACCGGCTTGCTCGGCTTTGTGGTCTCGGACCGCGGCGCGCTTGGCGCGACGCAACTGGTGTTCCTGTCGCGCGATCCGCGCGAGCACCACCAGATCGTGCTCGCCTCGGGCCGTCCCGCGGAGGCGCGCTTCACCACCGTGAACCAGATCTCGCTGCGGGTGGACCACCTCGCGGCACTGCGCCACTTCGCGGCGCGCGCCCCGGAGCACGGCGCCACCGACATCCAGCCGGTGACCCACGGCAACGCGCTCTCGGTCTACCTGCGCGATCCCGAGGACAACCGGCTGGAACTGTTCATCGACACGCCGTGGTACGTCGACCAGCCGCTGCGCGAGCCGCTCGACCTGGGCCTTGCCGACGTCGACCTGTGGCGGGCTGTCGAGGCGCGGGCGCGCACGCTGTCCGGCTTCCGCCCGGTCGAGGAATGGCGGCGCGAGTTCGCCGCCCGTCTCGGCGCCGCCTGAGCGCGGGCGCGTGCCGCGCGCGATCGAGCCGACCTCGGCGGCGCGCGACGCGGCAGAACTCGCCGCCGCGAGCCTGAGCCTGCCGGGGGCGCCTCAGCCGTAGAACAGCCGCGGCAGGGCGAGCGAGATCCAGGGCACGGCGACGAACAGCGCGAGCCGCAGGATGTCGACGGTGATGAACGGCAGCATGCCGCGGAAGATGGTGGTCGTCGACACCTCGGGCAGCACGCTCGACAGCACGTACACGTTCAGGCCCACGGGCGGCGTGATCAGGCTGATCTCGGTGATCATCACGACGATGACGCCGAACCAGACCAGCACCCATTTCGGGGGGATGCCGAGGTCGAGCCCGGCCACCACCGGGAAGAAGATCGGCACCATCAGCAGGATCATCGACAGGCTCTCGAGCACGCAGCCGAGGATGACGAAGATCACCAGGATGATGACGAGCACCATCATCGGGCTGGTGTCGGCGCCGGTGATG
>JBDTMD010000256.1:0-4102 GCA_039934435.1 Burkholderiales bacterium | reverse complement strand
GGTCGTCACGCTCAATCTCGCCATCGGCCAGCAGACGCCGCCGGTGGCGAGCGTGCTGATGACCGCTTGCTCGATCGCCAAGGAAAACGTCTGGGACGTCACCAAGGTGAACCTGCCGTTCATCGGCGTACTGCTCGCCGTGCTGATGCTGGTCACGTACGTACCGGCGATTCCGCTCGCGCTGGTGAACCTGTTCTACCGCTAGGAGAGCCCATGCCAGAGTCCGTGCTCGTCGAGCGCGACGGCGCCATCGCCACGGTGGTGCTCAATCGCCCGGAGAAGATGAACGCTATGACGGTCGACATGTGGCTCAGGCTCGGCGAGGCGATGCGCGAGCTCAATGCCGACGACACGGTGCGCTGCATCGTACTGCGCGGCGCCGGGCGCAAGGCCTTCGCCGCCGGCGCCGACATCAGCGAGTTCGGCAAGACGCGCGCCAACGCCAAGGCCGCCAAAGCGTACGGCAAGCAGGTCGGCGGGACCATGCACGAAATCACCCGCTCGCGGCATCCGACGGTGGCACTGATTCACGGCGCCTGCGTCGGCGGCGGGCTGGAAGTAGCCGCGCACTGCGACCTGCGCATTGCCGGCGCCTCGGCGCGCTTTGGCGTGCCGATCAAGAAGCTGGGGCTGGTCGTGGCCTATGACGAAATGGCCGGGCTGCTGGCGCTGGCGGGCCGCGCCGTAACACTGGAAATTCTGCTCGAGGGGCGCGTATTCGGTGCCGAGGAGGCGCTGGCGAAACGCCTCGTCAACCGCGTCGTGGCCGACGACGAGGTGGAGAATGAAGCCTACGCCACCGCGCGGCGCATCGCGGCAGGCGCGCCGCTGGTGGCCCGTTGGCACAAGAAATTCGCGCAGCGCCTGGCCGAACCGCGGCCGCTGACTGAAGAGGAGTACGACGAGAGCTATGCCTGCTTCGAAACCGAAGACTTCAAGGAAGGCGCCGCGGCGTTCATCGCCAAGCGCGCACCGCAGTTCAAGGGGCGCTGAGGTGGGGCCGCTCGCTGGCGTCAAGGTGCTCGAGCTCGCCCAGATCATGGCGGGCCCGACCTGCGGCATGCTGCTCGCGGACCTGGGCGCCGACGTCATCAAGGTCGAGCGCATCCCTGGCGGCGACGACACGCGCAGCATGGACCGGCCCTCGGTGAACGGCGAATCGGCGGCCTTCATGGCGATGAACCGCAACAAGCGCGGCATCGCGCTCAATCTCAAACTGCCGGCGGCGCAGGAGGCGCTAAAGCGCATGGCAGCCAAGGCCGACGTGCTCACCGAGAACTACCGCAAGGGGACGCTGGAAAAGCTCGGCGTGGGCTACGAGACGCTGAAGAAGGTCAACCCGGCGATCATCTTTTGCTCAATATCCGGGTACGGGCGCACCGGACCGTACGCCGACAAGGGCGGCTACGACCTCATCGCGCAGGGCATGTCGGGCCTGATGGCGATCACCGGCGAGCCGGGGCGCCCGCCTGTTAAGGTGGGCAGCCCAGTCTGCGACATCAATGGCGGCATGCTCGCCGCGCTCGGCGTGGTGTCTGCCTACGTGCACCGCCTGAAGACCGGCCTCGGGCAGATGGTGGACACGTCGCTGTTCGAAGCGGGCATTCAGCAGACCTACTGGCAGGCGGCGATGCACTTCGCAACCGGCGAATCGCCGGGCCCGGGCGGCTCAGCGCATCCCCTTTCGGCACCCTACCAGGCCTTCCAGGCCAAGGACGGCTGGCTCACCATCGGCGGCGCCAACCAGCCGAACTGGCAGCGCATGGCACGCACGCTCGGCGCGCCGGAGTGGATCGAGGACCCGCGTTTTCTCAACAATACGCATCGCATGAACAATCTTCCTGCGCTGGTGGCCTTGATGAACGAGAAACTCGCGGCGAAGAAGGTGAGCGAGTGGCTTACGCTGCTCGACGCCGCGGGCGTGCCCTGCGGACCGATCAATTCGATTTCGCAGGTGTTCGAAGACCCGCACGCGCTCGCGCGCGAGATGGTGGTGGAACTCGATCACCCGAAGGCGGGTCGCACGCGCGCCATCGGCCTGCCGATCAAGCTTTCGGCGACGCCCGGTAAAGTCAGGCGGCCAGCGCCGATGTACGGCCAGCACACGCGCGAAGTGCTGGCCGAGTTCGAGTTCAGCAAGCAGGAGATCGAAGATCTTATTGGGAGCGGCGCGGCGGTCGCCGCCTGACATGGATTTCACGCTGAGCGAAGAGCAGCTGCTGTTTTGCGACAGCGTGCGCGGCTTCGCGCAAAAGCACCTCGCCGCGGGCGCTGTAGCGCGCGCACACCAAGTCGCGCATCCGTTCGACGTCGCGCGCCTGATGGCGAAGCAGGGCCTGCTCGGCATCACCCTGGCCGAGGCCGACGGCGGACAGGGCGGCACGCTGATGGACGCGGTCCTTGCCATCGAAGCCGTGGCTTCGATCTGCCCGCGTAGCGCCGATGTCGTGCAGGCGGGCAACTTCGGCCCGGTGCGCGTGCTCGCCGAGTTCGGCAGCGCCGCGCTGAAAAAGAAGTACCTCGCGCCGATCCTCGCCGGCGAAACGGTCATGTGCCTCGGCATGAGCGAGCCCGACGCGGGCTCCGCGGTCACCGATCTGAAAACCAGCGCCACGCCCGACGGCGACGGCTATCGCGTCACGGGCAGCAAGGTGTTTTCCACGCACGGCCCCTACGCCGCGGTGATCCTCGCCTACGTGCGCTATGGACCCGGCGTCGGCGGCATCGGTTCGGTGCTGATCGAGCCGGACTGGACGGGCGTGACGCTCGGCAAGCCCTCGCGCTTTATGTCCGGCGAAGAATGGGTTGAGATCCATTTCGACGACGTGCGCGTGCCGCGCGAGAACGTGCTTCTCGGCCCGGGTGGCTTCAAGAAGCAGATCGCGGGGTTCAACGTAGAGCGCATCGGCAACACGGCGCGTTCGCTTGCGCTCGGCCGCTACGCGTATGACGCAGCGCGTGAGTGGGCGCTCACACGACACCAGTTCGGCCGGCCGCTGGCGGAGTTCCAGGGCCTGCAGTGGAAATTTGCCGACATGAAGATGAAGCTCGATGCGGGGGAGTTGCTCCTGTATCGCGCGGCGGCCAATGCCGACCGAGGCATGCCCTCGGCTGAGGAGACCGCGGTCGCCAAGGCGTTCTGCAACCAGGCCGGATTCGACGTGGCGAGCGAGGCGCTGCAGGTGATGGGCGGTACCGGCTACAGCGAGGAGGTGCTGGTCGAATACTGCCTGCGCCGCTGCCGCGGCTGGATGATCGCCGGCGGCTCGATCGAGATGATGAAGAACCGCATCGCGGAGGGCATCTTCGGGCGCAGCTTCCCGCAGCGCCCGGAGCGTAAGACGGAGTGAGCGCCGAGCTGTTCCGGGCGCTATTTGCGCCGCGCGGCATCGCCCTGTACGGCGCCTCGGGCGATGCGGCAAAGAACACCGCGCGCCCGCAGCGCTTCCTGCGCAAGCACGGCTATGCGGGGACGATCGCGCCGATCAATCGCACGCGACGCGAAGTGCTCGGCGAAACCGCGTACCCGAGCCTCGCCGCAGCGCCGGGCGAGATCGACCAGGCCTTCATCATGGTGCCGCCGGCGGATGTGCCTGGCGCCTGCGACGAGTGCTTCGCGCGCCGCGTTCCCGTGGTCACCATCTTTACCGATGGTTTCGGCGAGACCGGCGCTGCCGGCCGCAAGGTCGAGCATGCACTGGTTGCCAAGGCGCGCGCCGCCGGGGTGCGCCTCCTCGGCCCGAACAGCATTGGCCTGGTCAGCACGTCACCCGCGACCGCGCTCACCGTAAACGCCTCGCTCGAGCTCGAGCGTCTGCCCGTAGGTCCGCTCGCCGTCGTGTCGCAGTCGGGAAGCCTGATCGGTGCGCTCCTTTCGCGCGGCGCGGCGCGCGGTATCGGCTTCTCGCGCCTCGTGTCGGTCGGCAACGAGGCCGACCTCTCGGTCGGTGAGCTGACGGAACTCCTTGTCGACGACGCGCAGACCAAAGCCATCCTGCTGTTCCTCGAGACGCTGCGAGACGCCGAGCGCCTGGCGCGTGCCGCGCGGCGCGCGGACGACGCCGGCAAGCCGGTGATCGCCTACAAGCTCGGCCGCTCGGAG
>JBDTMD010000255.1:0-4103 GCA_039934435.1 Burkholderiales bacterium | reverse complement strand
CGCCTTGAACAGCACCGCGCTGATCGCGAACAGGCACGACTGCTTGACCACCATCCAGAAGGTGTCGCGCTTGAACAGGAATTCGAAATTGCCCAGGCCGACGAAATGTTCCATCGACTTGTTGAGCGTGGCGAGGTACATGGAAAACAGCGCCGGATAGGCGACCAGCAAAGCGATCAGCAGCATCAGCGGCAGGACCATGACAAAAGCGATCGTCGACCTGCGACGCGCGAACTTTCGCATCGTCATGCGACGCGCCGCTGGAGGAGAGCCAGCGTGGCTCAGGGTCTGGTCCATTCGCTCCTCGCTCGAGTGTGACTGGCGCAGGTACACGCGCGGGGACGGCGCCGGTTCGGGACGGCGCCGCCTGTCGCGCAGTGGCGTTGTCGCGGTTTCAGACGCGCATGAAGCCTTCGAGCTCCGAGGCGGCCCAGCCGATCGCCTTGTCGATGGACTCGCCGCCCTGCGTGCACTTGGCAATCATCTTGGTCATGGTGGCCTGGATGTAGATCTGGTTGGCCATCCCCACGGGCGCGGGCGCGCCGGCAATCGACACGATCTGTTCGCCTTTCGGCGGATAGTTGTACACCGTCCCGACGGGCGGCCCCACCTCGGCCCAGGTCTTGAAATTGTGCAAGCCGGAGAATCCCGGAATATCGTAGCCGCCACTGGCCGCGACCAGTTTTTCTGCGCTCGAGCGCTCGGACAGGTGCGCCAGCAGGCTCTTGGCGGCGGCGACGTTCTTCGACCACTTCCAGATGCCCCAATAAAACGAAAGCCCGGGCTCGAATCGCCCCTTCGGCCCTTGCGGCGACGGGAAGGTCCAGCATTGTTCCGCCACCTTAAGGTTGTCGCGCTTGGCCACCGCCCAGGCGCTGGGCGGATTCATGATCAGCGAACCCTGGCCCGAGATCAGGTACTTGTTGTTCGAGGCGTCGTCCCAGGCGAACACGTCCGGCGGCAACACCTTCACCAGCTTCTGCATGTACTCGAGTACGTGCTTCACCGCGTCGGACTTGACCGTGATGTTGCCTTTGGCGTCGGCCAGCTGCGCGCCGAACGCGTGGAACAGCGCGCCGACCCAGTCGACCGAGTCGGTCGTCTGACCGAGTCCCAGGCCAAAAGGATTTCCGCCCTTGTGGCATTTTTCGGCGACGTTCAGGAAAGTGTCCCAGGTCCACTGGTCCTGCATCGCCTTGTCCACCTTGCCACCCGCGCCCGGATACATCTTGACCACGTCCAGGTCGGCGTATTTCTTGAGCAGGTCAATGCGCCCGCAAGGCGGCTTGATCTGGCTGCCGTTGGTCGCCGGGACCGCGACCCAGTGGCCGTTGATCTTGCCGAGGTACTCCACCGCTGCCGTGGCATTGCCGTTTTTCCTGATCGCCGCGTTGACGATGTCGTCCACAGGCACCAGGTTTTTCGCCTGGACAGCGGAATCCCAGCTGGTGAGCTGGATGATATCGTGGCCCGATTTCGCCTGCGCTTCGGCAACGGCAGTCAGCTGCAGCTTGCTTCCCTGCGAAGTGATGTAATCAATCTTGATGTCGACTTTCTGCTTTGCCGCCCACTCCTTGCACAACGCACTAAGTGTGTCGTTGGCGCCCGGGACCCAGTGGTCCCAGAAACCCACCGATAGCGTGCCCGCGGCACGCGCAGTGCGTATGTAGGGCGCTGCAACCACCGCGGCAGACGCCGCGGCGGTCGACTTTATGAAACGACGACGATCGAAATTCCGGCTGGTCATGGAGAGATCCTCTTACGTGGGGGCGAGCGTGACTCGCGAACGGGCGGGCTGCTGGTTGAGATTTTGAGAAGTGGGTGTTGCAGAATTCTAGATTGTTTGCCTTGCGCGAAACTGTAATTTCATGCTGCAACGCAGCGCAGGGAACTCAGGCTTGAGGAAAGCGGGCGCTCGATGACGGCCAAAGGGCGAAAGAATTTAATGGCTGGCGCCCCAGACACGAATCGAACGTGCGACCTGCCCCTTAGGAGGGGGCTGCTCTATCCACTGAGCTACCGGGGCGGATGGCGCCTATCTTATCGCGCGAGCGCGGGGACCCGCCGGTCAGCGCATCCACTTGTTTACTGTAGACTTTGCCGGCCATCCGCGCGCCCCGCCGACCGCATCCTTGAGATCCTTGCTTGCGCTTTTGCTTCTCGCCGCGCCGCTCCAGTGCGCGGCCCAGTCCCGGGCCTGGGACGACGGCAGCGTGCCGTTCATCGTCTCACCGCCGGAGATCGTCGAACGCATGCTGCGCATGGCCGGGGTGGGCTCGGGCGACACGCTGATCGACCTCGGCTCGGGCGACGGGCGCATCGTCATCGCCGCCGCCAAGCGCGGCGCGCGCGCGTGGAACCACCTGTTCGCGGGCCGCATCGAAGGCGGCCGCATTGCCGGCGAGCTGGCCGTATCCGACGCAGAACACACGAGGAGCTACCCATGGACGGCAACAAGGGCGCAGTAAGTGCGGCCGGGCCGCGGCCGCTGCTGTCCGTCGGCGACGGCATCTTCCTCACGGTCGGCATGGTGGTCGGCGTCGGCATCTTCAAGCTGCCGTCGCTGGTGGCGGGCAACACGTCCAGCCCCGCGATCTTTCTCCTGCTGTGGGTGCTCGGCGGCATCGTCTCCCTGTGCGGCGCGCTGGTGTACGCCGAGCTGGCGGCGCGCCACGCCGAGACTGGCGGCGAGTACGCGTTCCTGCAGCGCGGCCTGGGCAGCGGTGCGGCGTTCCTCTTCGCCTGGTCGCGCATGACCGTGATCCAGACTGGAGCGATCGCGGCGGTGGCGTTCGCCTTCGGCGAATACGCCACGCAGATCCTGGCGCTCGGCGGGCACAGCACCCGGCTGTGGGCGGCGATCGCCGTGGCGGCGCTCACCGCGCTCAACCTCGCGGGAACCTGGCAATCGAAGACCGCGCAGAAGCTGACGCAGATCGTGCTGATCGCCGCGCTGATCCTGATGGCGCTCGCGGCGTTCACGGCGAGCCCGCCGGCGCGCGAGATCGCGCGGGCGGCGCCCGCCGGCAACGCGTTTGGCCTGGCGATGATCTTCGTGCTGTTCACCTTCGGCGGCTGGAACGAGGCGGCCTACCTCTCCGGCGAGGTGCGCGAAGCGCGGCGCAACATGATGCGCGTGCTGGTCTGGGGCATCCTCGCGGTCACCGCGCTCTACCTGCTGGTCAATGCGGCCTACCTCTCCGCCCTCGGGCTGGAGGGCATGCGCAGCTCGAGCGCGGTCGCCGCGGACGCGATGCGGCTGGCGGTCGGCGACAACGGCGCCCTGGCGGTGGCCTTCATCGTGTGCGCTTCGGCGCTCACCACCATGAACGCGGCGATCTTCACCGGCGCGCGCACTAACTGGGCGCTGGGTCGGGATTACCGCCTGTTCAGCGGGCTGGGCGCGTGGCGTGCGAGCGGCAGCACGCCGGCCAATGCGCTGCTCCTGCAGGGCGCCATCGCGCTCGCGCTGATCGGCGCGGGGTCGGCGACGCCCGATGGCTTTGGCGCCATGGTGGCCTACACCGCACCGGTGTTCTGGACGTTTTTCCTGCTGACCGGCGTGACGCTGTTCGTGTTCCGGGCGCGCGGTGGCGAGGCGCCGGCGTTCCGCGTGCCGCTGTATCCGGTCGTGCCGATCGCGTTCCTCGTCATGTGCGCGTTCATGCTTTGGTCCGCCGTGGACTACGTTCGCAATCCGACCTACGGACCGAAGTTCGGCGTCATGGTGCTCGCTGGCATTGCGGTGATGGCGCTCGGCATCCCGCTGTACTTCTTCGCGCGCCGCAAGTGACGCTCACCGAGCTGCGCTACATCGTCGCCGTGGCGCGCGAGCGCCACTTCGGCCACGCGGCGCAATCCTGCTTCGTCTCCCAGCCGACGCTGTCGGTGGCGATCAAGAAGCTCGAGGCCGAGCTGGGCGTGGTGCTGTTCGAGCGCGGCCCGGGCGAGGTCTCGGTGACGCCGGTGGGCCAGCAGGTGGTGGAGCAGGCGCAACGCGTGCTGGAAGAAGCCGCGCGCGTGAAGGACATCGCGCAGAGCGCCACGGATCCGCTCGCCGGGCCCTTGCGCCTGGGCACCATTTACACCATCGGCCCCTACCT
>JBDTMD010000254.1:0-4104 GCA_039934435.1 Burkholderiales bacterium | reverse complement strand
GACCCAGCTCTATCTCGGACGCATCCGCGAGCAGAACGCGCGCCTGAACGCCTTCATCACGGTGGATGAAACGACGAGCCTCGAGCAGGCGCGGCGCGCCGACGAGCGCCGCGCCAGCGGCACCGCGGGGCCGCTCACCGGCATCCCGGTGGCGCACAAGGACATCTTCTGCACCCGGCGGCTGCGCACCACCTGCGGCTCGAAGATGCTCGAGCACTACACCAGTCCGTACGATGCGCACGTCATCGAGCAGTTCGATCGCGCCGGCGCCGTGCAACTGGGCAAGACCAACATGGACGAATTCGCCATGGGCTCGTCCAATGAAACTTCGCACTTCGGCCCGGTGCGCAACCCCTGGGACCGCGAGCGCGTGCCCGGGGGCTCCTCGGGGGGCTCGGCCGTGGCCGTGGCGGCGCGCCTGGCGCCGGCGGCCACCGGCACCGACACCGGCGGCTCGATCCGCCAGCCGGCCGCGCTCACCGGCGTATGCGGCCTGAAGCCGACCTACGGGCTGGTGTCGCGCTACGGCATGGTTGCCTTCGCCTCCTCGCTCGACCAGGGCGGGCCGATGGCCCGCAGCGCGGCCGACCTTGCGCTGCTGCTCAACGTCATGGCCGGCCACGATGCGCGAGATTCCACGAGCCTGGCGCGCGCCAAGGAGGACTACACGCAAAAACTCGAGCTGCCGCTCAAGGGGCTGCGCATCGGCCTGCCCGGCGAATACTTCGGCGAGGGCGTCGAGCCGGGAGTGCGGGCGTGCGTGCGCACCGCCCTCGACTGGTTCGAGACGCAGGGCGCGCGCTGCGTGCCGATCGAGCTGCCGCACGCCGCCCTGGCGGTACCGGTGTATTACGTGCTCGCGCCGGCCGAAGCCTCGTCGAACCTGTCGCGTTTTGACGGCGTGCGCTACGGCTACCGGGCGAAGGAATTCGCCGATCTCGCCGACATGTACTGCCGCACGCGCGCCGAAGGTTTCGGCGCCGAGGTGAAGCGGCGCATTCTCGTCGGTACCTACGTGCTCTCGCACGGCTACTACGACGCGTACTACCTGAAGGCGCAGAAGGTGCGCCGGCTGATCGCCCGCGACTTTGCCGCGGCATTCGCGCAATGCGACCTCATCATGGGGCCGACCACGCCCGGCACGGCGTTCGCGCTCGGCGCGAAAATGGACGACCCCGTGCAGATGTACCTGAACGACATCTTCACCATCCCGGCGCCGCTCGCCGGCCTGCCGGCGATGTCGGTGCCCTGCGGCTTCGATGCCCGGGGGCTGCCGGTCGGCCTGCAGATGATGGGCAATCACTTTGCCGAGGCGGTGCTCCTTGGCGCGGCGCACCAGTTCCAACGCGCTACCGACTGGCATCGGCGGGTGCCCAAGGAAGCGCCGCTGTGATGCGCCTTGCCGCTGCGTTGCTCGCTGTCGCCGCGCCGGCGCTTGCGCTTGCCGCGGATCCCGCCGAAACGCGCGAGCTCTATGGTCAGCTCGGCGGGCGCGCCGTGCTCATGCGGCTCTACGAGCTGCCGCGCGCCGACGGCTCGGCGCGCGTGACCGGCGAGTACCTGATCCTGCCGACGCTGCAGCAGCGCTACCTTGAAGGCGAGCGCAGCAAGGAGCTGGGCGTGACCTTCCTCAAGGAAGGCAATTCGCCGATCCTCTATGGTCGGTCCGCCACCGCGACGTTGCAGGGCACCTGGAGCGGCGGGGTGTTCAGGGGCGCGCGCTACGCCCCCGGCGGGCAGGAGCGCGAGCGCTTCGAGTTCAGCGAGAAATTCCCCGACATGAGCGGTTACAGCGCTGAAGTGCGCTGCGAACTCGCCGAGGGACGCTACAGCGCCTCGCTCGAGTATGTCGTGGCGCAGGGAAAGCTGAAGAGCCTGGACTGGCGCTCGCGCGTCGCGCCGGCCGAGCACAGCTGCCTGGTGGCCAATCTGCAGCAGGAGCCGCTCGCGGGCGGACTGCGCTTTGTCTCCGGCAACTGCCGCGTCACGCTGCGCGACCTGGGCGAGTACGTGCGCGTGAGTGCGGAGAACTGCAGCGAATCCTGCGGTTCCCAGGCATATCTGGAACCGGTGCTGGTGGAGCGCGGCGGCGCCTGCCATCTGCTGCGGCCCCAGCAGAGGTAGCCGATGGCCTGGGAGATCGTCGTCGGCATCGAGACGCACGCGCAACTGCGTACGCGCAGCAAGATGTTTTCGGGCGCCGCGACCGATTTCGGTGCGCCCCCGAACGCCCAGGCTTGCGCGGTGGACATCGCGCTGCCTGGCGTGCTGCCGGTGGTCAACGCGGCCGCGGTGGAGCTGGCGGTGAAGTTCGGGCTGGCCGTCGGCGGCCGCATCAACACGCGCTCGGTATTCGCGCGCAAGAACTACTTCTACCCCGACCTGCCAAAGGGCTACCAGATCAGCCAGTACGAGATCCCGATCGTGCAGGGCGGGGCCGTGCAATTCCTGGTCGACGCAAAGCCGAAGACGATCCAACTGACGCGCGCGCACCTCGAGGAGGATGCCGGCAAGTCCCTGCATGAGGATTTTCGCGGCATGACTGGCATCGACCTCAACCGCGCCGGCACGCCGCTGCTCGAGATCGTCTCCGAGCCGGAGCTGCGCGGGGCGAAGGAGGCGGTGGCGTACGCGCGGGCGCTGCACGCCCTGGTGCGCTGGATCGGCATCTGCGACGGCAACATGCAGGAGGGATCGTTTCGCTGCGATGCCAACGTCTCGGTGAGGCGGGCAGGCTCGGAGCAGCTCGGCACGCGCAGCGAGATCAAGAACTTGAATTCCTTCCGCTTCATGGAAGAGGCGATCGAGTTCGAGGCGCGCCGGCAGATCGAACTGCTCGAGGGCGGCGGCACGGTGCTCCAGGAGACGCGGCTCTACGATTCCGAGAAGGGCGAGACACGGTCCATGCGCACGAAGGAGGATGCGCACGATTACCGCTACTTCCCCGACCCGGATCTGCTGCCGCTGGTGGTGAAAGACGCAGACATTGAAAGAATTCGCGCAACGATGCCAAAGTCACTCGAAGAACAGCGGCGAGACTTTGAATCGCGAGGCGTACCTACTCACATTGCCGCATTGCTTACCTCTAACCCAACCGGTAAGACTAAGGTGATTGCCGAGGCAGACGCGATCCTGACTCAGTATAAATTCACGCCAGAGAAGCACGCCCAAATCCTTGCAAGTACTGCGAATGCAGTTGTGAGTTCAGCAACTGCGAAGCTAGAGGACTGGGGATCTTCGCAATTTCTTATGCCCGACTTGCCGCGGGAACTTGTTCAAATCCAGGTTCGTGTGCTCGATGGAGAGATTTCGAGCAAGCAAGCGAAGGAAGTCCAGGACGCCATTCTGGCCGGAGAGGGAACTACCGATGAGGTAATCGAGAAGCGCGGCCTAAAGCAGATGTCCGACACCGGCGCGCTCGAGAAAATCGTCGACGAAGTCCTGGCGCAGAACGCAAAGCAGGTCGAGGACTACCGCGCCGGCAAGGACAAGGCCTTCAATTCGCTCGTCGGCCAGGTGATGAAGGCGACGCAGGGCAAGGCCAACCCGGCGCAGGTCAACCGCCTCCTGAAGGCGAAGCTCGGCGGCTGAAGGCGCGCGCCGTCAGTCGCGCGTGTAGCGCTCGTGCAGGTGCACGGGCCGCGCGGCGCGCTTGCGCATGCGGATGTTGAGCAGCTCCACGGCCACCGCGAACGCCATGGCGAAATAGACATAGCCCTTGGGCACTTCGTGGTCGAAGCCGGCGGCGATCAGCACCACGCCGATGACCACCAGGAACGCAAGCGCCAGCATCTTGATGGTCGGATGCCCGGAGACGAAGCGGCCGATGGGTCCGGCGAACAGCATCATCAGCGCCACCGATGCGATCACCGCCGCGACCATCACCTCGATCCACTTCACCATGCCGACCGCGGTGATGATCGAATCGAGCGAGAACACCATGTCGACCACCATGATCTGCCCGACCACGGCGCCGAAAGTGGCGGCAACGCCCGCCGAGCGTTCGCCTTCGACGCCCTCGAGCAGCTGGTGGATCTCCATCGTGCTCTTCCACAGCAGGAACAGGCCGCCGCCGATGAGGATCAGGTCGCGCCCTGAAATCGC
>JBDTMD010000253.1:0-4105 GCA_039934435.1 Burkholderiales bacterium | reverse complement strand
AAGGCGCGGCGCCCGATGGCCGCGAGCGCCGCGACGCGCAGGACGCGGTGGTGGCGCGCGTTGCCGCCGAGCCGGCGCCGCACGGAGTCGCCTTCGAGCGGTTCGCGGCCGAGGGGCCGCTCGCGCTGCTGCCGCTTGCCGGCGAGTGGGCGCTCATCTGGAGCGCCCGGCCGGAGCGTGCCGCGACGCTGCAGGCAGCCGGGGCGCCGGAATTCCTTGCGCAGCTGCAGCAGGCCTGGGGCGAGCGCGCCGGACGCTTCATTGCGGTGCATGAGCGTGCGCAGGTACCGTTGACGCTGCGCGTGCGCGCGTCGCGCGTCGAGGGACGCAACGTGTACGTCGGCAATGCCGCCCAGACGCTGCATCCGGTCGCCGGCCAGGGGCTGAACCTCGGGTTGCGCGACGCCTGGGACCTGGCGCAGACCTTGCATGGCGCCGAAGATGCGGGCGATGCGCGCGCACTGGCGCGTTTTGCTGCGCTGCGCCGGCTCGACGCCGCGGCGACCATCGGCGTCACCGAACTCCTGGCGCACGCGTTTCTCGGCGACCATCCGCTGGCGCGCGCTGCGCGCGGCGCCGTGCTCACCGGCCTCGACGTCCTGCCGCCGGTGCGCCGCTTCTTTGCGCGCCGCATGATCTACGGCCCTTCCGCGCTGCCCTGATCTTTTATAGAATTCCGTTCCCTTCGCGCACGGAACCCTGATCGTCCCATGCAGCTCGGCGCGTACGTCCTGCGCAATGCGTTGTTCGTCGCACCGATGGCGGGCGTCACCGACCGGCCGTTCCGCGTCCTCGCGCGCCGCTACGGCGCCGGCCTGGCCACCACCGAGATGGTGTCCTCGCGACCCGAGCTGCGCGGCTCGAGAAAATCGCAACTGCGCCTGACCCACGCCGGCGAGCCCGGCCCGGTGTCGGTGCAGATCGCCGGCGCCGAGCCGGCGATGATGGCCGACGCGGCGCGCGACAACGTCGAGCGCGGCGCGCAGATCATCGACATCAACATGGGCTGCCCGGCGAAGAAGGTCTGCAATGTGTACGCCGGATCGGCGCTGCTTGAGAACGAGGCGCTGGTGGCGCGCATCCTCGAGGCGGTGGTGGCGGCGGTCGAGGTGCCGGTAACGCTCAAGATCCGCACCGGGCCGGCGCCCGCGCGGCGCAACGCCGTGCGCATCGCGCGCATCGCCGAGGACTGCGGCGTGCGCCTGCTCGCCGTGCACGGCCGCACGCGCGCCTGCGGCTTTGGCGGACACGCCGAGTACGACACCATCGCCGCGGTCAAGGCAAGCGTGCGGTTGCCGGTGATCGCCAACGGCGACATCGATACGCCGCGCGAGGCGCGCGCGGTGCTCGAGCGCACCGGCGCCGACGGCCTGATGATCGGCCGCGCGGCGTTCGGCCGGCCGTGGATCTTCCGCGAGATCGAGCACTTCCTCGCCACCGGCGCGGCGCTCGCGCCGCCCTCGCCGGCGGAAATCGAGGCCGTGGTGCGCGAGCACCTCGAGGGCCTGTACGCGCTGTACGGCGACGAGCAGGGCCTGCGCGTGGCGCGCAAGCACCTCGGCTGGTACACCCGGGCGCTCCCTGAAGGCGAGCGCTTCCGCCAGGCAGTGGTGCGCATCGACGCGGCGGCCACGCAGCGCGCCGCGGTGAACGATTATTTCGCGAGGCTCGCCGCATGAGCCGCGGCAGCGAGCTCGGCAACGCCGTGCGGCGCTCGCTCGAGCGCTACTTCAAGGACATGGACGGCGAGCGGCCGACCGCCATCTACGACATGGTGCTGAAGAACGTCGAAAAGCCGATGATCGAGGTGGTGCGCGAGCGCGCCGCCGGCAACCAGTCGCGCGCCGCCGGCATGCTCGGCATCGACCGCAACACGCTGCGCAAGAAGATGCAGCAGCTGCGCATCAAAGGGTGACCAAGCTCAGGCGGGCGCTGATCAGCGTCTCGGACAAGTCGGGGATCGCGGAATTCGCGCGCGCGCTGGCGGCCTTGGGCGTCGAGCTGCTGTCGACCGGCGGCACGGCGAAACTGCTGGAGAAGGAAGGCATCGCGGCGACCGAGGTGTCGGCGCATACCGGCTTTCCGGAGATGCTCGACGGCCGCGTGAAGACGCTGCACCCGAAGATCCACGGCGGCATCCTCGCGCGGCGCGATTCCGAGGCGCACATGGCGGCGATCGAGCGCGCCGCCATCGCGCCGATCGATCTGGTCGTCGTCAACCTGTACCCGTTCCAGGCCACGGTGGCCGACCCCGACAGCCGCCTCGAGGACGCGATCGAGAACATCGACATCGGCGGCCCGGCGATGCTGCGCTCGGCGGCCAAGAACCACGCCGCGGTCGCGGTGGTGGTGGACCCGGCCGACTATGCGCGCGTACTGGAGGAAGTGCGCGCCAGCGGCAGCGTGAGCGAGCGTACGCGCTTCGCGCTCGCGACCAAGGCCTTCGCGCACACGGCCGCCTACGACGGCGCCATCGCCAATTACCTGTCGTCGCTCGATGCCGAGGGCCGGCGTAGCGCGTTTCCCGGAGTGCTGAGCCTGCAATTCGAGAAGCTGCAGGACATGCGCTACGGCGAGAATCCGCACCAGGCCGGCGCCTTCTATCGCGACGCTCTGCCGGTGCCGGGCGGCATCGCCGACTGCCGCCAGCTCCAGGGCCGGGAGCTCTCCTACAACAACGTCGCCGACGCCGATGCGGCGTGGGAGTGCGTGAAGAGCTTCAGCGAACCCGCCTGCGTCATCGTCAAGCACGCCAATCCGTGCGGCGCCGCCGTCGGCAGGAACGTGCTCGATGCCTACCGCAAGGCGTTCAAGACCGATCCGACTTCCGCGTTTGGCGGCATCATCGCCTTCAACCGGGCGCTCGACCGCGCCGCGGCGGCGCAAGTCGGCCGGCAGTTCGCCGAAGTGATCATCGCACCGCGCATCGAACCCGCCGCGCGCGCCGAGCTGGCGAAAAAGCAGAACCTGCGCGTGCTCGAAGTGCCGCTCGGGCACCAGGCCAATGCGCTCGACCTCAAGCGCGTGGGCGGCGGGCTGCTTGCGCAAAGCGCCGACGCGCACCAGCTCGAGGAGCGCGAGCTGAAGCCGGTGACGAAGAAAAAGCCCAGCAAGTCGCAGCTCGCCGACCTGCGCTTTGCCTGGCACGTCGCCAAGTTCGTGAAGTCGAATGCCATCGTTTTCGCCAAGGGCGGCATGACGGTAGGCGTGGGGGCGGGCCAGATGAGCCGCGTCGACAGCGCGCGCATCGCCGCGCTCAAGGCCAAGGCGGCGGGGTTGTCGCTGAAGGGGTCGGTCGTCGCCTCGGACGCGTTTTTTCCGTTTCGCGACGGCCTCGACGTCGTCGTCAAGGCGGGCGCCATCGCCGTGATCCAGCCCGGCGGCAGCGTGCGCGACGACGAAGTGATCGCGGCGGCCGACGAGCGCAAGGTCGCCATGGTGTTCACCGGCATTCGCCACTTCAGGCATTGACGTGAAGCTCCTCGTCATCGGCGCTGGCGGCCGCGAGCACGCGCTGGCCTGGAAGCTGGCGCACTGCCCGCGCGTGCAGAAGGTGTACGTCGCGCCGGGCAACGGCGGCACCGCCAGCGAGCCGGGCGTGGAGAACGTGGCGCTGGAAGCGCTTCCCGAACTCGTCGCATTCGCGAAACGGGAAGCCATCCAGCTCACGGTGGTCGGCCCCGAGGCGCCGCTCGCCGCCGGTGTGGTGGACGCTTTCCGCGAGGCCGGCTTGAAAATCTTCGGCCCGACGCGCGCCGCCGCGCAGCTCGAGGCCTCCAAGGATTTCGCCAAGCGCTTCATGGTGCGGCACGCCATCCCGACCGCGCGCCACGCCACCTTCGAGGACGCGGCGGCGGCCAAGGCCTACGTGCAGAAGGCAGGCGCGCCGATCGTGGTCAAGGCCGACGGCCTCGCCGCGGGCAAGGGCGTGGTGGTGGCGCAGTCGGTGGCAGAGGCGCACGAGGCGATCGACAGGCTGGGCGGCAAGCTGGTGATCGAAGAATGTCTTGCCGGCGAGGAAGCGAGCTTCATCGTCCTGGCCGACGGCGCGCACGCGCTCGCGCTCGCCACCAGCCAGGACCACAAGCGCCTGCGCGACGGCGAC
>JBDTMD010000252.1:0-4112 GCA_039934435.1 Burkholderiales bacterium | reverse complement strand
AAGTGATCGTGCGCATCGGTGCGCAGGGCGCCTACTCGCGGCTCAAGTTCGAGTCGGGCGCGCACCGCGTGCAGCGCGTGCCGGCGACGGAAGCGCAAGGGCGCATCCACACCTCGGCCTGCACGGTGGCGGTGCTGCCGGAGGCGCAGGCGCTCGACGATGTGGTGCTCAACCCGGCCGAACTGCGCATCGACACCTTCCGCGCCTCGGGCGCGGGCGGGCAGCACGTCAACAAGACCGATTCGGCGATCCGCGTCACGCATCTTCCCACCGGCATCGTCGTGGAGTGCCAGGACTCGCGCTCACAGCACAAGAACCGCGAGAAGGCGCTTGGCGTGCTCGCCGCGCGCATCAAGGACAAACAGACGCAGGAGCAGCAGGCGAAGACCGCGTCGGCGAGGAAGTCGCTGGTCGGCTCGGGCGACCGCTCGGAGCGCATCCGCACCTACAACTTTCCGCAGGGGCGCATCACCGACCACCGCATCAACCTGACGCTGTACAAGATCGACCGCATCATGGACGGCGAACTCGGCGAGCTGCTCGATGCGCTCGCCGCGGAGCACCAGGCCGAGCAACTGGCGCAGCTCGCAGAAGAGGCGGCTTGATCGTCGCGGAGGCGCTGCGCACGCTCGAGCCCCGCGAAGCGCGCATGCTGCTCGCGCAAGCGACCGGGTTCTCCGAGGCGAGCGTGCTGGCGCACCCCGAGCGCGAGTTGCCCGCGGACGCTGCGGCGAAGTTCAGCGAGTACGCCGCGCGCCGGGCGCGCGGCGAACCCATTGCCTACATCCTCGGCGAGAAGGAGTTCTACGGCCTGCCGCTGCAGGTCAATCCCGCGGTGCTGATTCCCAGGCCGGAGACCGAGCTGCTCGTCGAGCTGGCGCTGCAAGCGAAGCCCGCGTCGCTTCTCGACCTGGGCACCGGGTCGGGAGCGATCGCGCTGGCGCTGAAGCGCAATCTGCCCGGGGCGCGCGTCGTGGCGGTGGAACGAAGCGCCGCGGCGCTCGCCGTGGCGCAAAGGAACGCCCTCAAGCTTGGACTGGACGTCGAATTCCGCCACGGCCTGTGGTTCGAGCCCGTAGCCGGGGAGCGCTTCAGCGTGGTGGTCGCGAATCCCCCTTATGTGCGTGAGGATGATCCGCACCTGCGCGAGGGCGACGTGCGCTTCGAGCCGCGCTCGGCTCTGGTGGCCGGCAGCGACGGCCTGGCATCGATTCGCGCGATCGTGCGCGATGCGCCGGCGCACCTGGATCGGGGCGGGCGGCTGCTCCTCGAACACGGGCAGGGGCAGGACACCGCGGTCAGGGCGCTGTTGCAGGCGGCAGGGCTTGAAGACGTCCGCAGCTGGCCCGATCTTGCCGGCATTGCCCGGGTGACGGGCGGAGGACTAAAATCGTGACCATGGACACTCAACAGAAGATCAAGGAACAGGTCACCGCCAGCCCGGTGGTGCTTTTCATGAAAGGCACGCCGCAGATGCCGCAGTGCGGCTTCTCGGCGATGACGGTGCAGGCGCTGCAGGCCTGCGGCGTCACCAACTTCGCCACCGTCAACGTGCTTGCCGATCCGGCGATCCGCGAGGGCATCAAGCAGTACGCCAACTGGCCGACCATCCCGCAGCTCTACGTCAACGGCGAGTTCGTCGGCGGAGCGGACATCGTGCGCGAGATGTACCAGTCGGGCGAGCTGCAGAAGCTGCTCGAAGGCGTCAAGCAGCAGGCGTGAATTACACGCCCGAGAGCCGGGCGTTGGCCATGGTCAGGCGCTCGACCAGGATCTCCATGAAGGCGCGGTCGAACTTGTAGCGGCAGGCATCCGAGGCCTGCTCGAGCTTTTGCGTCGGCACCGAGATGATCTTCGATTCGTCCATCACCGTGACGTCGGCGCCGCGCAATTGCTCTTCCTTGGACAGGTAGGCCATCTCGCCGAAGCACTCGCCGGCGGACAGGATGTTGAGGAGCTTGCCTTTGCGGGTCACCCGCACCTGGCCATCGGCGAGGATGCAGAAGAAATTGCCGGGCTCGCCTTCCTTCATCAATAGCTCGCCCACCGCGGCGGCGCGCCAGTTGGAGATGCGCGCCACTTCCCACAGCTCGGCGTCGGTGAAATTGTTGAAGAACGCCAGCTTGCGCAGCAGCTCGAACCGGTTCGAATCGGGGAACACTTCCTTGCGCCCGGCCAGGCCTTCGTTGCGGAACACTTCGGCGAGATCGAGCGAGAAGTCCTCCCAGGTGGCGTAGCGCTGCGTCAGGCTCTTGGCCATGGCGCGCTTGACGATGGCGTCGAGCGCTGCCGGGATCTGCGGCCGGTAGGACGAGGGCGGCTGCGGCTCGACGTTGGCGATCTGGTAGATCAGGCTGAAATTGTTGGTGGCCTGGAATGGCAGGCGCCCGGCGAGCAGCTGGTACATGACGACGCCGAGCGAGTAGATGTCGGTCTGGTGGTTGAGGGCGTGCTCCTTCACCTGCTCGGGCGACATGTAGGCGGGCGAGCCGATCGCCGACACCTGCGTGATGTCGCCGCTGGCGATGAGCGCGGCGCCGAAGTCCGACACCTTGACGTCGGTCTCGCCGGTATACAGGATGTTGGCCGGCTTCAGGTCGCGGTGCGTGATGCCCATCTTGTGCGCGAATTCCAGCGCCCGCGTGCATTTGAAGATGATCTCCACCACGCGGTCGATGGGCAGCAGGTCCTGGGCGTCGCCGTGGCGCTCCAGGGTCCCGCCGTCCACGTATTCCATGACGATGTACTGCTGGCGGTCGTCGGCCACCGCGTCGTAGATCTGGCAGATGTGCGGGTGCTGGAGCTTGCCGGCGAGCGAGGCCTCGGTGACGAAGAGTTTCCTGTATAGCCGCCCCTTGTCCTTGTCCTGGAACGCGTCCGGCTTGACCAGCTTGACGGCAACGTTGCGGCTGTAGAACGGGTCGTTGCACAGGTAGACGACGCTGGTCGCGCCGCGGCCGATTTCGCGCAGCACCGGGTACTTGCCAATGCGCTCGGGGGCTTCGATCTCGGCGACTTTCATCGCTTCGCGCGCCGGGCGCGCGCCCGCGCCACCGCCGCCTTGACCTGCCGCGGCGCCGTGCCGCCGGGGTGGTCGCGCGCCGCCACCGAGCCTTCCAGCGACAGGCATTCGAAGACGTCATCGCCGATCGCGGGGGAAAAGCGCTTGAGCACCGCCAGCGGCAGGCCGGACAGGTCGCAGCCCACGCCCTCGGCCTCGCGCACCGCGCGCGCCACCACGCCGTGCGCGTCGCGAAACGGCACGCCTTTGCGCACCAGGTAGTCGGCGAGGTCGGTGGCGGTGGCGAAGCCCTCGAGCGCCGCCGCGCGCATGGCGTCCGGCACCGGCGCCATGCCGGCGACCAGCTCGGCGAACACGTCGAGCGAGTCGCGCAGCGTGTCGGCCGCGTCGAACAGGGGCTCCTTGTCCTCCTGGTTGTCCTTGTTGTAGGCGAGCGGCTGCGCCTTCATCAGCGCCAGCAGGCCGACCAGGTCGCCGATGACGCGCGCGCTCTTTCCCCGCACCAGCTCGGGCACGTCCGGATTTTTCTTCTGCGGCATGATCGAGCTGCCGGTGCAGAAGCGATCGGGCAGGCGCACGAAGCCGAAACGCGGGCTGCTCCACAGCACGATCTCCTCGGCGAGGCGCGACAGGTGCGTCATCGCCAGCGCCGCATGCGCGCAGAACTCAATGGCGAAGTCGCGATCCGAGACCGCATCGAGCGAATTGGCGCACAGGCCGTCGAAACCGAGCTCGCGCGCCACGCGCTCGCGGTCGATCGGGAAGCTGGTGCCGGCGAGCGCCGCGGCGCCCAGCGGCAGCTGGTTCACGCGCCGCCGGCACTCGGCAATGCGCGCGCGATCGCGCTCCAGCATCTCGTAGTAGGCCATCAGGTGGTGGCCGAAAGTCACCGGTTGCGCCACCTGCAGGTGCGTGAATCCGGGCATCACCAGCGCGGCGTGGCGCTCGGCCTGCGCGAGCAGCGCGTCCTGCATGCGCCCGAGCGCCTCGCCGATGGCGTCGATCTCGGCGCGCAGCCACAGGCGCATGTCGGTCGCCACCTGGTCGTTGCGCGAGCGCGCCGTGTGCAGGCGCTTGCCGGCATCGCCGA
>JBDTMD010000251.1:0-4114 GCA_039934435.1 Burkholderiales bacterium | reverse complement strand
CGCGAGGTCCTCGATGCGCGCCGGGTGGATGTTATGGCCGCCGCGGATGATGAGGTCCTTTTTGCGGCCCATGATGCGCAGGCAGCCGCGTTCATCGAGCGTGCCGAGGTCGCCCGACAGGAACCAGCCGTCGCGGTTGAACGAATCCTCGGTGGTTGCCTGGTTGTCGAAGTAGCCGAGCATCAAAAGCGCGCCGCGCGTGCCGATCTCGCCCACCGTGCCGGCGGCCATCTCCTGGTCCGGGTTTTCCTGGCTGAAGATGCGCGTCTCGTAGCCGTGGCAGGCGCGCCCGCAGGTTTCGACGATGGTCTGCGCGTCGTCCGTGGGCAGGGTGTACTGGTGCGAGCCGTTCTCGGTCATGCCATAGATGTTCTGCGGCGTGATGCCCATGCCGAGGAAAGTCTGCGCCACCTCGCGCGGGATCGGCGAGCCCGCCATGTAAAAGAGGCGCACCGCGCCGAGCTTTTTCAGGGCGCGTCGCTTCGCCTCGGCGAGGATGTCGATGGCGTGCGTCGGCACGCCCATGAGGTAGGTGGCGCCGCACTCGAGCGCCCAGTCGAGCGGCTTCTTCCCTGTGGGCGGATCGTTCACCACCAGCTCGAAGCCCGCGGCCATCATCTGCTCGACCGCCACGGTGCCGATGTGGTGGCTCATCGGCGACAGGCTGAGCAGCACCGTCGAATGATCGTGCTTCCAGTCGGCGACCATCGCGCGGCCGTTGGCGAGCAGCGTATTGTCCGAGTGCATCACGCCCTTCGGCGCGGCGGTGGTGCCCGAAGTGAAGGCGACGTAAATGATCTTGTCGGGATCGGCGACGGCCGGCACTTCGCACGCCGCGCCCGGCGCCGGGAACGACCCGCCGCCGACGTCGAACACGGCTTTCATCGCCGGCAGCGGCTGCGCGCCGAGTACGCCGGGCGCGCCGTAGCCCGCCTGCATCACCAGCGCCGCGGCGCGGGTGCGCTCGAGGAGCAGCGCGATCTCGGCGGCGGTGTAGTTCTGGTGCAGCGAGGGTACGCAGATGTAGCCGCTACGCGCGCAGGCGAGCAGCGTCACCACGCTTTCGGCGCGCGAGGGCAGCCAGACCGCAACGCGCTCGCCGCGGCGCACGCCCGCCTGGTGCAGGCCTTGCGCCGCCGCGTCAACCCAGGCGAGCAGATCTTTCCAGGTGAGGCGCACGCGCGCGTCGCGCAGCGCGAACGCCTGCGGCCGAGCGGCGGCGTGTTTCTGCAGCAGCGAATAAAAAGTGTCCTCGCGCCACGCGCCCGAGGCGTAGTGGCGCGCTGCCGCCTGCGGGTCGAGCAGGGTGAGGACCGTGCCCATGGCCCTAGTGGCCGAACTTGTCCGGGTCGGGTTTGCGCCGGGCGCGGAACGCTTCCGAAAGCTCGTGCGACTCGTCGGTCTCGAGATAGGGGCGCAGCAGCAGGTCGTGCGCCATGCGCGCCAGGCCCGACACGCCGCCGTGGCGCGCGTTGAACGCGGCCTTGATCGACGCGAGCGCGAAGGCGCCGCGCTCGGCGAGCTCGAGCGCCATCTTCTTGGTCTCCGCGCGCAGCTCGCCGTCGGGCACGACGCGGTTGATGAGCCCGATCTCGAGCGCCTCGCGCGCTGTGAGCTTCGGGTTCAGCATCCACATTTCCTTGGCCTTCTTCTTTCCGACCAGGTCCTCGAGGTACCAGGTGCCGTAGCCGGCGTCGAAGCTGCCCATCATCGGCCCGACCTGGCGAAACACCGCGCTTTCCTTGGCGATCGTCAGGTCGCACATCACCTGCAGCACGTTGCCGCCGCCCACCGCAAAGCCGTTCACCGAGGCGATGACGGGTTTCTGCAGCCGGTCGATCGACTCGTACATCTCGAGCGTGGGCAGCACGCCGGCGTACAGCAGCGTGTCCTGCATGCCTTCCTTCCTGCCGCCGATGCAAAAGAACTTGTCGCCGGCGCCGGTGATCACCAGCACGCGGGTGCGCGTTTCGCGCCGCACCTCGTTGATGCAGTCGCGGATCTCGTGGCACATCTGCGGCGTGAACATGTTGCCGTCGTCGGGACGGTTGAGGGTGAGCCAGCCGATCGGCCCGTCCTCCTGGTAGAGAATTGTTTCGAAGCCCACGCGGGTCACCTCTGCGGATTGCGCAAGGCGATGATAGTCGCTCAGGCTGCGGAAATGAATGGCCGATTCAGTTGCTACTCCTGGCGGAGCGTTGATGCGCCGGCCCGCTGCTGCCCAGGAAGTTGCAGGCAGTGTTGATCAGTGCGAGGTGCGAAAAGGCCTGCGGAAAGTTGCCGAGCTGCCGCCGGGCGGAGGCATCGTATTCCTCCGCCAGCAACCCGACATCGTTGCGCAGCGCCAACAGGCTTTCGAACAATGCGCGCGCTTCGGCGTGCCGGCCCTGCAGCACATAGTTGTCGACCAGCCAGAAACTGCAGGCGAGAAAGGCGCCTTCGCCCGAAGGCAAGCCGTCCGCACCTTGTTCCGTGTCATAGCGCAGCACGAGTCCGTCGCGAAGGAGCCGGCGCTCGATGGCGGCCACGGTGCTGCGCACGCGCGGATCGGCGGCCGGCAGAAAGCCGACCATCGCGATCAGCAGCAGGCTGGCGTCGAGCGCCGTCGCGCCATAGGACTGGACGAAGGAATTCTGCGCCCGGTCGAATCCCCGCTCGCAGACCTGCGCGTGGATCGCGTCGCGAATGGCGCGCCAGCGCCCCACCGGCGCCTCCAGGCCGAATTCCTCGACCGAGCGCACCGCGCGGTCGAAGGCGACCCAGGCCATGACCTTGGAATGCGTGAAATGCCGACGGCCGCCGCGTACTTCCCAGATGCCGTCATCGGGCTGGTCCCAGATCGTCTCCAGGTGCTCGATCAGCGCACATTCCAGTCCCCAGCCGTCGGCGTCGGCCGCCAGCCCCGCCTTGCGCGCGACATACAGCGCGTCCAGGACTTCGCCGTAAACGTCGAGCTGCACCTGTCCGGCCGCCGCATTGCCGACGCGGACCGGCGCGGCACCCTCGTAGCCCGGTAGCCAGGGCACTTCGTACTCCGCCAGCCGGCGCTCGCCGGCCACGCCGTACATGATCTGCAGGTCCTGCGGGCTGCCGGCCACCGCGCGCAGCAGCCATTGGCGCCAGGCTTTCGCCTCGTCTAGGAAACCGGCGCCGATCAGGGCATACAGCGTGAATGTCGCGTCGCGCAGCCAGCAAAAGCGATAGTCCCAGTTGCGCGAGCCGCCGAGCTGCTCGGGCAGCGACGTCGTGCCGGCGGCGACGATGCCGCCGGTTTCCCAATGCGCGAGGCACTTCAGCGTCAGCATCGAGCGCAGCACGGCGTCGGCCCATTCCCCCGTTGGCTTGTAGTCCGCCGTCCAGTCCGACCACGTGGACTCCGCCTGCGCCAGCGCCTGCGCCGGTGGTAGCGGCGCGGGCGGCGCGCGAAACGACGGCGACCAGTTCAGCGTGAAGCCGATTTCCTGCCCGGCACGGACTTCGAACTCGCCCACGGTCCGCAGATCCTCGCCGCGCAGCTCAACCGGACTATCGAGCAGCAGGCGGTCGGGTCCGGCTATGAGCTGAATGCGCCCATCCTCCTGGCGCGAGACCCAGGGGACGATGGAGCCATACTCGAAGCGCACGATGAGTTCGGTGCGCATCGCAACCGTGCCGCGCATTCCCCTCACCAGGCGCACGAGGTCCGCCGCCCCCGAGCGGCGCGCCATGAAGTCGATGACGCAGACGGCGCCCGCCTCGGTCTCGAACGTCGTTTCCAGGATCAGCGTGTCGCCGCGATAGCGCCGCGTTGCCGGCGCGGCGGCGTCCACCGGCGCCACCAGCCAGCGCCCGTGCCGCGGATCGCCGAGCAGCGCGGCGAAGCAGGCGGCACTGTCGAAGCGCGGCAGGCCGAGCCAGTCGATGGAGCCGTCGCGCCCCACCAGCGCCAGCGTCTCGCAGTTGCCGATGACCGCGTAGTCTTCAATGTGGCTCGGCATCTGGGCGGCGCGTTCAGGCGCGCGTCGCGCCTGCTTCGCCCGGCAGCGGCTCGGGCGCCGCCTGCGCGGCGTGCTCGGTCGCCAGCAGCAGGTACATCGCCGGCACCACGAACAGCGTGAACAGCGTGCCGATGGCG
>JBDTMD010000250.1:0-4120 GCA_039934435.1 Burkholderiales bacterium | reverse complement strand
GGCACGGTCGGCCTGCTGCTGAACACTTCATTAACCGCATCGCAACGCGAGCTGGTGGTGCTGGATCTCGGCCTGCCCGATCGCGAAGGCTTCGAGGTGCTGGGCGCGCTGCGCGAGTGGTCGCGCGTACCGGTTATCGTGCTATCGGTACGCAGCCGTGAGGACGAGAAGGTGCGCGCCTTCGAGCTCGGCGCCGACGACTACGTGGTCAAGCCCTTCGGCATGGCCGAGCTGCTGGCGCGCATCAAGGCGGCGATGCGGCGCCGGGTCGAGGGCGAGGCGCCGCAGCCCGTGTTCCGCGTCGGCGCCCTGGAGGTCGACCTGGTTCGCCGCCTGGTGCGGGTGGAGGGCGCAGAAGTCCGGCTGTCGCCCAAGCAGTACCGGTTGCTGCAGATGCTGGTGAGCAACGCGGGCAAGGTGGTCACGCACCGGCAACTCCTGACCGACGTCTGGGGCGCGGCGCATCGCGACGACGTCCAGTACCTGCGCGTCTTCATGCGCAAGCTGCGCAGCCGCCTCGAAGCCGATCCCGCGCGGCCCAGGTATCTGCTCACGGAACTGGGCGTTGGCTACCGGCTGCGCTCGCCCGACCAGCTCGGCGACACGTCCTAGGCGGTTATGCCGCGGCTATGCCGGCGCCGCCCGATGCGTATGGAACGGCAATGCCCTTGCCAAGGACAATCCTGGGAGGAGGTATTGCCCATGATCCTGACCCACGTAAGCCTCGTCTTCGCCGGCATCGCCTGCCTGTGCCTTTCCACATTCATGATCTACACGGCGATGCCGCGGGACGGCAAGCCCGCTTCGCTCTGGACGGCGACCGAAACGCGCTCCACGCTGCTGTCCCTCACCATCGTCACATTGTTCGTATTCGGGGCCGGGCTGCTGCTTAAGGGTGTCCTGGCCTGATCTGCAACTGCCCGGCGGTGATCCTCCTCGGGACGTTGGGCGCCCTGGCCATCGGCATCTGGAACGTGATCTCCCGACGCATACGCGAAAGCGGCACCGAGAAAACCGCAAGCCCGGTGTCCGCATAGCGCGATAAACGCGCCGGCCGCGGTCCCCCTCCTTCGACCGCGGTTCGGAGTCGTCCCCTCCGCACCGGCCGCCAGCCGGTGCGGAGCGGGGAGTTCCAGATAGCGGGCGGCGCCGCGTGCCGCCTTCAAATGCCCACCTGCAAACCAACCTTCATCGTCTGCGCAGCCGGAATTTGATAAGCGGCGGTGGCGTCCTGCGTATTGCTCGCCAGAACGATGAACAGCCGGTCGCGCCAGCCTGCCATGCCTTGCCGCCTGCGCGCCTCCAGCAGATCAACGTGGCCGATGAAATAGTGGATCTCATCCAGGGCGCCGTTCAGGCCCAGCGCCGCGCAGGCGGACAGTTCGGAAGGGACGTTCGGCCCCTGCATGAAGCCGTAGTGCAGCACCACGCGGTGGAATCCCGCGCCCAGGTCCTTCACTTCAATGCGCTCTTCCGGCGCGGTCTTCGGAAATGGCTCGATGACGACCGTGAGCAGGATCACGCGCTGGTGCAGCACGCCGGTGTGCCGGACCAGTTGCTGCAGCGCCGGCGGCGTCTGCTCGAGGCGGCCGGTGAAAAACACGGCGATCCCGGGGACGCGCGGCAGAGTTTCGCTCGTCACCCGGCCGATGAAAGTCTGCAGGTCGGGCGTGGCGCGCCCGATGCGCTCGGCGAGCAGGCTCGCGCCCCTTCTCCAGGTCGTCATGACGGTGAACAACGCCGCCCCGATCAGCAACGGAAGCCAACCGCCATGCGGGATCTTCATCAGGTTCGATCCCAGGAACCCCAGGTCGATGACAAGGAATCCCAGCAGGAAAGCGAGCGCCGCATGCAGGCTCCAGCCGCCGCGCTCGCGAGCGACGTTGAATGCCAGCACCGTGGTGATCGCCATGGTGGAATTCACCGCCACGCCGTAGGCCGCCGCGAGATTGCCGGACGAGCCGAACACGGCCACCAGCCCGATGGCTGCCGCCATCAGCAGCCAGTTGACGGCCGGCATGTAGATCTGGCCGCGCGCGTCGGCCGAGGTTTGCTCGACCAGCAGCCGCGGCAGCAGCCCGAGCTGAATCGCCTGGCGCGTCAGCGAAAAGGCGCCGGTGATGACGGCCTGCGAGGCGATGCAGGTTGCCATGGTGGCGAGCAAGACGAGCGGATACAGGCCCCATGACGGCGCCAGCAGATAGAACGGGTGGTCGCTCGCGGTCGGATTGGCGATCAGCAGCGCGCCCTGCCCGAAGTAGTTGATCACCAGGGCCGGCAGCACCAGCGCGAACCAGACCCTGCGAATGGGCGAGCGGCCGAAGTGGCCGAGGTCCGCGTACAGCGCTTCGCCGCCGGTGCTGACGAGGAATACAGCGTAGAGGACGAAGTAGGCGGTCCAGCCGTTCTCGAGAAAGAAGCGCACCGCGTACCAGGGATTGACCGCCAGCAGGACCTGCGGCGTCTGCAGGATGCCGCGCATGCCGAGCACGGCAAGCACCAGGAACCAGACCAGCGTCAGCGGGCCGAAGACCGCGCCCACCGCAGCGGTGCCGTGGCGCTGCACCGCGAACAGCGCCAGCAAAATCCCGACGGTGATGGGAATCACGTAGCTGTGCAGCGCGGGCGCCGCAACCTGCAAGCCTTCCACCGCGCTCAGCACCGAAATCGCCGGCGTGATCATCGCGCCGCCATACAGCATCGAGGCGCCGAGTATTCCCAGCAGCACCAGCACACGGCGGGGGGTCTTCTGCTGATCGCGATCCGGGCGCAGCAGCGCGAGCAGCGCGAACGTTCCGCCCTCGCCCCGATTGTCCGCCTGCAGCACGTACGCCATGTACTTCAGCGAGATCACCAGGATCAGCGTCCAGAAGATCAACGACAGGATGCCGAGGATGTTGTCGCTGGTGACGGCGAGCGGATTCTTGCCTACAAAGCATTCGCGCAGCGCGTAGATCGGGCTGGTGCCGATGTCGCCGTACACCACGCCGAGCACCGCAATGGCCAGGCCCGAGCGCGAGGCGGTATGCGGCGTCGCCGGCGGCGCGCGCTTCAGCGCCTCCTTCTGGGCGTCGCGCCCTTGGTCGGTCACACTTCGAATCCGGCGCGGATGGTCACGCTGCGCTTTCCGTTTGCCATGGTAAACCACCCCCGTTTGAGCGGCACGGCGCATTCGAATCGCCGATCCGGCTCGTTCCTGCAACAATCGGGTCTGACCGGCTTTCCCCCTCGCAGGAGCGCAGATGACTGGCACAAAATCCATGGCAGTGGTCACCGGGGCGGGATCGGGCCTCGGGCAGGCGATCGCAATCAAGCTGGCCGCCGACGGCTTTGCCGTGGCGGCGGTCGACCTCGACGCGGCCGCGGCTCGAACCACCGCGCAGCAAATCGCAAAATCGGGCGCTCGCGCCGCAGCGTACAAGGCCGACGTCAGCCGCTCGGCCGAGCTCGACCAGGCGGTCACGGCGGCAATCGCCGATCTGGGCCCGCTCGAAATCATGGTCAACAATGCCGGCATCCTGGACGGCTATTTCGATGTCGACGAAATGGACGAGGCGCTGTGGCGCAAGGTGATCGACGTCGACCTGACGAGCGTCTTTCTGGGCTGCAAGCGCGCGCTGCGCGACATGCTGCCGCGCAAGCACGGGCGCATCATCAACATGTCCTCGGTCGCCGGGCTGAACGGCACCGGCGGCGGCGCCGCCTACATCGCCGCCAAGCACGGCGTCATCGGGCTGACGCGCCAGCTCGCGGTGCAGTATGGCGCGCGCGGCATCCGCGCCAACTGCGTCTGCCCGGGCGCGATCCCGACCGCGCTGCGCGCGCACTCGCAGGCGATCCTCGGGCCCGGCGTGCCCGACATGAGCGGGCGCGGCGTCGCGGTGAACGACGACATGGTGCGCGCGCTGGTGCCGGTGGGCGTGCGCGGCACGCCCGAGGACATCGCCAACGCGGTGAGCTTTCTCGCCTCCGACGCGGCGAACTACGTCAACGGCCACGCGCTGGTCGTGGACGGCGGCTGGCGGGCGAAGTAGCCGTCGCCGCGGCTACAACGCCGCGAGAACGTCCTGCGCCTGCATCACGCCGTCGCGGCCGAACGGGATGCCTTGCACGCGCATCG